>CALZKI010000062.1 GCA_945787995.1 uncultured Lachnospiraceae bacterium
ATAGTCTTCAACAGACATACAGGCCTTGGCGGGAACACAATTCCGAAAAGGGAGTTATCTTACCATACACCCAGAAACGCCACCAGGCAAAGCAGTGCGGTTACAATAGAGAACACTGCAACCACTCTTGTCTCAGACCATCCGCATAATTCGAAATGATGGTGGATGGGTGCCATTTTAAAAATTCTTTTGCCGTGAGTGATCTTAAAATAGGAAACCTGCATAATCACAGATACCACCTCTAAGGCATAGATGAATCCCACGATAACTATAAAGATCGGCATCTGCATCATATACGCTGCACCGGCCACAAAACCGCCAAGTGCCAGAGAACCGGTATCTCCCATAAATACACTGGCCGGATGCACATTAAACAACAGGAATCCCAGAAGGGCTCCTGCCACAGCACAGGTCACCGGCTCAATACCCGCATGCATACCCACAGCTACCACCGAAAAGAAGGCAGCCACCAGAACAGTGACACTGCTGGCCAGTCCATCCAATCCGTCTGTAAAATTGGTGCCGTTTACCGTTCCAATAACAATAAAGAACAGAATGGGAATATTAAGCCATCCAAAATCCAGGTATTGACCTTCCAGGAAAGGAATCTTCATAGCAAGAGATACCTGTGTATACCGGGTAATATATACCGCAAACACGCCGGTCACTACAATCTGTAAAGCCATCTTCTGCCAGGCGCGAAGGCCCATGGAACGCTTCAATACCACTTTAATATAATCGTCCAGAAAGCCGATCAACCCGAAGCCTAAGGTCAAAAACAATACCGGAACCGCATTGGGATACTGTCTGATAAACAACATGGAGGTGATCACCACACTGGTTAATATCATAATACCTCCCATGGTAGGGGTTCCGTTTTTCTTCAGATGAGACTGGGGGCCGTCATCACGAACCGTCTGTCCGAATTTCAATTTGTGCAGAAACGGAATCATAAAAGGTCCCAATGCCGCACTGATCGCAAAAGATATGAGAACTGCTAAAACAACGGTGGTATTCAGCATATATATTTCCTCCATTCCGTAATCGTTTTCAAGTCACTCGTGATTGCCGAGCAGAATCCTTACTCATTATAATCTATCTGTTCCAAATAAGGAAGAATGTTTTCAAACAGTGTGCGAACTACCGGTGCCGCAATCTGCCCGCCATAATAGGTCCCTTTGGGATTGTTGATGATAGCAAGGGCTAAAACCCGGGGATTATCTGCCGGTGCAAATCCCAGAAAGGAAGCGATATACTTTCCGCTTCCCCTGGGCAATGTCTGACTGGTGGCAGTCTTACCTCCCACCCGAAAGCCTTCCACATAGCCATTCTTTCCTGTCCCGTTTTCCACCACCTGTTCTAAGATATAACGCATAGTGGCAGAAGTATCGCCGGAAACGATGTTGGCTGTTCTGGGATAGGAAAAGTCCTTGATGATCTCTCCTTCTTTGTTTTCCACCTGCACACCTATGTGAGGTGTTACCATATAGCCCCCATTGATGAGGGCTGAAACAGTTGTGGCAAGGCGGATGGGTGTGATCTGAAAAGACTGTCCGAAGGATATGGTGGCCAGCTCCACCTCGCCGATATCCTCTTTTCGATGCATAATGGTACCGGCCTCACCGGGCAGATCTACCCCGGTCTTATCCAGCAATCCAAACTGTCTGAAGTAATCGTAGTAAGCCTCTCCTCCTATGCGGAGCCCCACCGACACAAAAGAGGGATTGCAGGAATTCATGGTAGCGTGTACAAAATCCTGGCTTCCGTGACCGGTTGTTTTATGGCATCTGATTCTCCTGTCTCCCACCATGATGAATCCATTACAAAAGAATGTATCATCGGTGTGAACCGCACCGCATTCCAGTCCCGCAGAGGCCGTGATAATCTTAAATGTAGAGCCCGGTTCATAGGTGTCATTGATGCAGCCGTTGCGCCACATTCGGTTCAGGGCGTCTTCCGAATAATCAATCCCTTCCGGCAGCAAATAAGGTTGATTCAAATGAAATTCAGGCACATTCACCATAGCCATGATTTCGCCATTTTGGGGATTCATGACCAGAATAGATACACTATCTGCCTCCTTCGTTTCACACACCTGCTTTGCCAGCTGATTGGCGTAGGTCTGTATATTCCAGTCCAGGGAAGTGACCAGATTATTGCCGCTGACCGGTTCTACTCTGTCTTCCGGCCGATCCATGAGTTCCACACCTTTTGCATCCGTCAGTGTTAATATGGTACCCGGTTCCCCCTGCAGATAGTCGTCATATTTTACCTCAAGTCCGATGATTCCCTGGTTATCACTTCCGGTAAACCCAAGAACCTTGGATCCAATATCATCGTAAGGGTAGAAGCGTTTATAATCTTCATCCACCTTTACGCCATCCAAATAGAGCAGCCGGATCCGGTCTCCCAGCTCCTTGGGCACATTATCCGCCACCTTCTCCCTGGCCGATTTCTTTTCTACCTTTTTGCGAACCTTTTCTTCCTCCATTTCCAAAAGCTGTGACAGCTTTGCTATCACCTGTTCCGGATCAGTTATCTGGCTATGTATGACCGATATGGTGCACACAGCCTGATTGTCGGCAAGGACCACCCCATTCCGGTCCAGGATTTTTCCTCTGGAAGCCTTGATGCTTCTTTCCCGTTCATGAAGCTCTGTGGCCAGTTCCGAATAGTGTTCCGATCTTGCCAGCATCAGATAACCCAGACGAATCCCCAATACACAAAAAGCCAGCATGATCAACCCCAGCAAAAGAGTCACTTTCGTTCTGTGAAATGTCCGGTTGCTTAGTCTCAGAAATTCTTTCAAGAAAAAACCTCATAAAAAGGGATTAATATAATCTATTATCCTTTCCATGAGGTTATTCTTTCGCATTCTATCAAATATATCTGCTACAGGGATGATTTTTCCCTCCAGCAGAAGAATCTGCTGACATATCTGTTCTTCGGATTATTCCTGTTTTTCAGCAGAAGGTTCTTCTGAACCGGCATCCGATGAAGTTTCAGAAGGGATTTCATCAAGACCGGCCACCACTGCTCCGGTTTCCGTGTCCACCAAATAGCCGGTGTTGGGATCTTTGGCATAGCCG
This sequence comes from uncultured Lachnospiraceae bacterium, assembly GCA_945787995.1. Classification (GTDB taxonomy): domain Bacteria; phylum Bacillota; class Clostridia; order Lachnospirales; family Lachnospiraceae; genus Acetatifactor. The sequence goes on from CALZKI010000062.1 coordinate 3,090, forward strand.
GTTTCCGGATCGATGGGGAAATCCTTCCATGGCTCATTTCGTTCCAGACGTTCCTCTTCCGCTTCTTCCTCTCCGGTACCGTTTTCTGTGTTTTCACCGTTTTCGGAATTGTCTCCACCCGGGGCTTCACCGTTTCCGGCATTATCTCCACCCGAAGCTCCGCCATTTTCTTCTTCCGGAACTGTCTCTCCCGTCAGCTCTGCGGCATGCTGCTGCATAATAATGGTATCCTGCAGTTGCTTCTCTTCCAATTCCTTGATTTCCTTTTCAGACAGTTCCTCCGTCATATAGATATGCAAATAAGGAAGCACCTCTGTGAGAATATTTCTTACAATCCTGGTTGCAAATTTGGCATCATCCTGTCCGTATCGGTTTGGCCTGTCCACTACTACATAGATAGCAATCTGAGGATCATCGGCAGGTGCATATCCCATAAAGGATACCACATACTCCCCATTGCCACGAGGCAGTGTCTGGGCCGTACCGGTTTTTCCACCGATCATATACCCTGCCGGTCTGGCTGTCTTACCGGTACCGTACTCTCCGGTCACTACCGTATTACAATATTCTATAATCTTTTCACTGGTTGTAGGTGAAACAGTCTGTTTCATAATACGTGGCTCGATATTCTGTATGGTAGCCCCGTCAGAGGTCATGATTTTGCTGACCATATGTGGTTCATACAGATTGCCGCCGTTGATCAGGGAACAGAAACCTGTGATCATCTGGATCATGGTAGTATTAAAGCCCTGTCCGAAAGAGTTTGTGGCCAGATCCGTAGGTCCCATGGTGTCCACGTTATATACCAGGCTTGCTGTTCTGGATTCACCTGCCAGATCAATATTGGTTTTTAATCCAAAGCCAAAATTGCGTTGATAACGAAGGAACTGCTGTTTCCCGGTGGCATTTGCAATGTGCATCAGTGCCACGTTACAGGATCTCTCGATGGCCTGCTGTACCGTCAGATATCCGTCACCATATACGTTATGACACTTGATATCATAATCTCCCACATGCAGTTTACCTTCACAGTTATATCCTTCATTTCCCGTAATAGCCCCACTGTCAATAGCAGCCGCTACCGTAAAGGGTTTTGCAACCGATCCCGGTTCGTAGGTATCGTTGATACAGAAGTTCTTCCATAAGGCATCAAAGTTCTGATACAAAAGATCGTCATCCATGGCTGCCAGACTTTCTTCCGAAATATTCTTCTGTGCCAACAGATCAGCCTTGGCTTTGATCGCTTCTGTGGGCTGCATAAAGGAACTTATATCGTCGGAATTCTCCTCAGAAGAATCCTCTATTTCCCAATCTTCCAGGTCTTCTTCGTTCTCATATGCTTCATCAGAATCCGGATCTGTATCCGGTGAACTGTTCTCAGTATCCGCTGCGGCTTCCTCCCGGTTTTCTTGGGAAGCATCTTCATCGCTTTCCTCAGCTCCTTCCGCCGGATCGCTGCTAGCAGTATCGGTAGAATCACTGTTCAGGGCTGCATTCTGCTTTTCCCAGGCAGCCTTTTCCAATTCCATCAGGGCGTACACATCCTCTTCTGTGGCTTCCCCTTTGGTCTTATTTCCCTTTCGGTTCACCTGACGCATACCGATCAGTCTGGACGGGTCACGGGGATTGTTCAGATCGTAAAAAGGATAACTGGCCATAGCCAGAACATTTCCGGTATCTACCTCCATAATGATACAGCCTACGTTTTCCGCACCATTGCCCTGACGCACATTGTTCTCATATTCATCATTGAATTCCTGCAGATATTTTTCCACAATACCCTGGATATTGCTGTCAATGGTGGTCACGATGGTATTGCCATCCTGGGCAGGAATGGTGGTTCTCTCCAGCGTGGAATCCTCATTCAGATAACCGTATTCTCTTCCGTTAACGCCACACAATTCATCATTGTAATAAGCTTCCAATCCGTATCCGGAGCTGTCATCCACCATAAAACCGACCACATCACAGGCCAGTGTTTTATTGGGATACTGCCTCTGATATTCTTCCTCAAACCAGATTCCCTTCAGGAATTCTCCTTCTTCAGAATTTTCCTGCAGGTCCTTGTAGGCACTGATCTGATCATAACTGAGTTTCTTGGCAAGGACATAATATTGGGAGGAGGGATTGTCCTGCACATATCGTCTCACTTCAGCACTGTCCAGGCCAAATGCAGTATGTAGGGCATTCAGTGTAGGTTCCAGATACTCCTCCTTTGAGAGAAGCACCTTGGCATCCAGAATCACATTATAAACCTTATTGCTGACTGCTAGAATGGTGCCGTTGGCGTCAACAATATTTCCTCGCTTGTACGGAATAGTTTTCGAGTCATACTCCTGCTGGGATAAGATCTGCTTCTTATAATCTTCTTCGTTATCTCTGCTTATGGTATACAGTCTGAAACCCAAAAACGCAAAAGCCGCCAGTATCAGCAAAAACACTACCAGCAGCTTCTTTCGCAAAGTATTCATCATTCTATTACTTCTTTGTTCTTTATTTCTACTCAATGTATATCATCCTGTCAGTTTATTTTCGAAAACTTCTTCAAGCATGGCTCAAAATGCTGTTTTCGCCGTCAGTAACACCGAAAGCGTTACGGATCACGCCTGAAAAGAATCAGTTTGCAGGAATCTCCTGAAGCTGTCGTACATAATCACTGTCTTCGCTTAAGAAGGTTTCAATCTGACCTTCCTTCGCATAAATCATGCCCAGCTGACCCATGGCTATTTCCTTGATTTCTTCCAGATCCACATCACTCTTCACTCTGCTTTCCATTTCATCATTGGAATTACGCAGATCGTTCAGTTCGCTCTCCTTTTGGGAAATTGTCTTAACAGTGCTCTTCACTTCGGACTGCAACCCTATATAGAATACAAGCATTACACCCATAAATGCAAGTGCTACAGACATAAACAATACATAGCCCAAGCTCATTTTCTGGTTTTTGCCCTGCTTTCTTCCGGCAGGCTCTACAACTCTTACCTGTCTTCTCTCAGGCACCGGAGCCGTTCTTGTCTGTCTTGCTGTATTTCCGTTCATGTAATAATTACTCATTTTCATCTTTCCCCTAACTATACTTACGCCTTTTCAAATACGCGAAGCTTTGCACTTTTTGATCTGGAATTCTCCAGCAGTTCTTCCTGCGAAGGAAGGATAGGTTTTCTACTAACTACTTTTCCCAAAGGTTTCTTTCCGCATACACATACCGGAAATTCTTTGGGACAGGTACATGGATTTTCGAAATCCCTGAATGCCACCTTGACAATTCTGTCTTCCAGAGAATGAAAGGTGATGATGCATAACCTTCCACCAGGTGCCAAAAGCGATACAAAATCATCCAATGTATCTTTCAGAACCTCTAATTCTCTGTTACACTCGATTCTGATCGCCTGGAAGGTTCTCTTGGAAGGGTGTCCTCCATTGGCTCTCATCTTCGCCGGAATGGCGGCTTTGATCAGCTCATTCAATTGTCCGGTTGTCTCAATAGGTGCTTCTTCCCTTGCCCTCACAATGTGCTTTGCTATATTCTTGGCAAATTGATCCTCGCCATAATCTCTGATAATTCTGAACAGGCGTTGTTCATCATAAGTGTTAATGATGTCCCTGGCAGTGATGGCTTGTCTTGTGTCCATCCGCATATCCAGTGGTGTATCGTAGCGATAAGAGAAGCCTCTCTCCTCGTTATCCAGTTGATATGAAGAAACCCCTAAGTCAAGCAGAATGCCATCTACCTGCTGAATTCCCAGTTCATTTAGGACTTTCTTCATATAACAGTAGTTGCTTCTTACAATCGTTACCGTTCTTTCGAAGGGTTTCAATCTTTCTGTCGCTGCGGCTATGGCTTCTCCATCCTGATCTATCCCTATCAAGCGTCCCTTTTCACCAAGTCGCTGGCAGATATGATAAGAATGGCCGGCGCCGCCAAGTGTTCCATCTACATAAATTCCATCCGGCTTAATATTCAGATTTTCAATCACTTCCTCCAGCAGGACGGATCTATGCTTGAATTCCATTTATCTATTTCCTTAGTTTATTTCCCATCAACTTGTTATCTTCTCTAGATTCCAAAACCGATACTCTGCAGCTGTTCGGCAATCTCATCCATATTATCGAAAGTAGCTTCATCCAGATATTTATCCTTATTCCAGATCTCTACTCTGTTGCCTACACCAATTACGGTTACATCCTTTTCCAATGCAGCGTACTCTCTCAGCGGCGGTGCCACCAGGATTCTCCCCTGCTTGTCCAGTTCTACCTCATCAGCTCCGGCCAGGAAGAAACGAACCAGATTTCTGGCTTCTTTATTGCCAAGCGGCAATGCTTTCAACTTTTGTTCGAAGGAAGCCCATTCTGTCTTGTCATACACAAACAGACAGCCATCAAATCCCTTAGTGACTACGAAAGACTCGCCCAACGCATCACGAAACTTTGCGGGAATGATCAGCCTGCCCTTTGCATCAATTGTGTGATTGTATTCGCCCATAAACATATTGCAATCACCCGACTTCCTAGCAATGTGGTCTGCCACGGAACTGGTCACATTTTCAAGGTTCACTCACCTGTTAAATATATCGTCACAAATTCTTAAGAATTTACCACTTTGTGACATTTTCTACCACTTTCCACCACATCTATGTTCATTTTAGTATAAAGTAGTCTGTTTTGCAAGTTTTTTCAAGTGATTTTGGGAAACTTTTTGATTGGAAATAATAAGGAAAAATGGGGGTTTTCAAAGAATTTTGAAATCAAAAAAGGGAACTGCAACATCTTGTAGATGTAACAATTCCCTTTCACCATATCTAGTCCCTTTTTGTATGAACCAGAACCTATTCAATTGCAACGACTTAAGAAATTATTTCGTTTTTCTTAAGAAACTGTTGTTTCGCTTTCCGAAGTGGTTTTCGTTTCGCTTTCCGGAACGTCGCTCGATTCATGTGATTTTGCGTAGCGAATTCCAACCACATATCCCACTATGGCCACAGCCAGCATGGCAAGTGCAACCACCCTGGATACTGCAATGCTTGTTCCCGGAATCAGAAGCTGATCCGTACGAAGCGCTTCAATCCAGAAACGGCCGATGCCGTAACCACCGAAATATGTCAGCGCCACCTGTCCTGCAAACCTACGATGCCGCACCACATACAATAAAATAAGAAGCAACGCAATATTCCAGCAGCTCTCATAAAAGAAAGTAGGGTGGACCTGAATATAATTCGTACCATCGATTATATGCGCAGCAATATTTTCCGAAATATCAGACTGTCTGACTGCTTCAATTGGTAGTCTCATGGCAAACAGATTATCTGTATATTCACCAAACGCTTCTCTATTAAAGAAGTTACCGTAACGTCCCATCAACTGACCGAGAGTAAGTCCGCACACGCAGGCATCCGTCATGGTAAGACAATTGATCTTCTTGATCGCACAATAAATCAGAATCGTCAGCAATCCACCTATTACACCACCGTAGATAGCCATTCCGCCTTTTCTGGTATTGAATATGGAAAGCAGATCATTCTTGTAGTGATCCCAGGAAAAAATCACATAATATGCTCTTGCTCCAATCACCGAGAACACAAGAATATATACAGCCACATCCCAGATTGTGTCTGCCTTTTCTCCCATTTTCTCAATCTGCTTTGCCGCCAGTGCAACACCAAGCAGCATGCCAATTCCGATAATAATGCCATAAAAGGCTATGGAAAAACCAAAAATCGAAATAGATTTCGGAATATTGTGCAAATAGATTCCCAAATGGGGAAATGCTATATCAGTAACGTCCATAATATCCGGCATATTAAACTCCTATCCATACTTACCGTTGTCGTTCACTATTACACATTAAACCGGAACAGAATCACATCTCCGTCCTGTACCACGTAGTCTTTGCCTTCCATACCCACAAGGCCTTTTTCTCTTGCAGCCGCCAAAGAACCGTACTCTAACAGATCTTTGTAATTGACTACTTCTGCCTTGATAAAGCCACGTTCAAAATCTGTATGAATCTTTCCTGCTGCCTGGGGAGCCTTTGTACCTTTCTTGATCGTCCATGCACGGCACTCATCTTCACCGGCAGTCAGAAAGCTCATCAAACCAAGCAGATCATAGCTGGCCTTAATCAGTTTCTCCAAACCCGACTCAGATAATCCCAGATCCTCTAAAAACATTGCTTTTTCGTCATCATCCAGTTCCGCAATCTCCTGCTCAATCTGTGCACAGATAACGAACACGCCGCTGCCATCTTCTTTTGCAAATTCCCGAACCGCCTGCACATGGGGATTAGAAGCAGCATCGTCGGCCAGATCATCCTCCGCAACGTTTGCGGCATATATCACCGGCTTATCTGTCAAAAGGTTATTGATGGCATATAATTCCTCTTCTTCCTCATCAGCCAGTTCGAAGGTCTTTGCCATTTTCCCTGCTTCCAGATGAGCAATCAGTCTCTTCAGCATGTCCACTTCTTTTGCAGCCTTCTTATCGTTATGGGCAGCTCTTGTTTGTTTTGCCACACGACGTTCCAACACTTCGATATCAGCAAAAATCAATTCCAGATTGATGGTCTCGATATCACGAAGCGGATTGATATTTCCATCTACATGCACCACATTGGCATCTTCAAAGCATCTCACAACATGGACAATGGCATCCACTTCCCTGATATTGGAAAGGAACTGATTACCAAGACCTTCTCCCTTGGAAGCTCCTTTCACAAGGCCTGCAATGTCTACAAATTCAATCACCGCAGGGGTAACTTTCTTTGTATGATAAAGCTCTCCCAATTTCTCAATTCTTTCATCCGGAACAGATACCACACCCACATTGGGATCAATTGTCGCAAACGGATAGTTGGCAGCCAAAGCGCCTGCTTTTGTAAGTGAATTAAAAAGGGTACTTTTTCCGACGTTTGGAAGACCCACGATTCCTAGTTTCATCTTTCTCTCCTTTGGG
>CALZKI010000063.1 GCA_945787995.1 uncultured Lachnospiraceae bacterium
AACACCAGCCTTCCAAGCTGGATACGTGGGTTCGATTCCCATCACCCGCTTTTTTGTTTTTCGGGAAACGAAAGACAAAAGCAAAAACTCATCAGATAAGGGGGAAATGAAAATGATCTGTTCAAAATGTGGCGCAGAAGTTGCTGAAGGAGCAATGTTCTGTACAACCTGTGGTGCACCTATGAATGCAGCAGCACCGAATCCCGTACCTAACCCGACACCGACTCCTGCACCTACTCCGGATACATTTGCAGGCAATGGGGCTCCGGTTTATGCGGCTCCTATTTATATGGATCCAAAGGACCATACAGCTGAATTCAGTGCAAAAGATATTTCTGACAATAAGGTAATCGCACTGCTTCCTTACTTAATGGGAACCATGGGATTGATCATTGCAATATTGGCGCAGAAGGATTCCGCTTATGTTGCATTCCATGTCCGCCAGGCATTAAAACTGACGGTATGTACCGTTCTTGTGGGATTTATTACGTTGATTCTTTGCTGGACAATTATCGTGCCTATCATTGGTGCTATAGCTGCTGTAGTACTTTTGGTGGTTGATATCATCTGCTTCTTCAGAGTATGCAGTGGCAAGGCAATTGAAGCACCCATTGTAAGCAGCTTTGGTTTTTTAAAGTAGAAACTATTTTCTAAAGACAAGGTTGAAGCGTTACTGCTTTTACGGTTAGACAGGAAAAGCATATGGCTCCACTCTTCTATGAAGAGTGGAGTTTTTTCTATTTTCATGGTTGTTTTTTTCTTGTATACTACAAGGTAGAAAAGGCTCAAGAAAGGGGTTATGGTCAAGAATATGAAGACAAAAATTTTGGAAGCATTTGAAAAAGTATATGGTGACGCATCCGGCGCCAAAGTTTATTTTGCACCGGGACGCGTTAACATGATCGGTGAACACACAGACTATAATGGCGGACATGTTTTTCCATGTGCACTGACAATAGGCACCTATGCAGCTGTGAAAAAGAGAGCAGACAGGAAACTCCGTTTTTACTCTATGAATTTCACGAAAGTTGGTGTACTTGAGTCTTCTTTGGATGATTTGAGCCCTTCCGAAGAAGCCGGCTGGACCAACTATCCGAAGGGCGTTATGTGGGCCTTTGCAGGCAGAGGTATGAAGATGGACGTAGGACTGGATATGGTCATTTACGGGAATATTCCGAATGGTTCCGGTTTGTCTTCCTCAGCCTCATTGGAGGTGCTGACAGGTTTTGCCCTGCGTGATCAGTTCGGGTTTGACGTGTCCAATGTAGACCTTGCCCTGATCGGACAGTATTCCGAGAACAATTTCAACGGAATGAACTGTGGTATCATGGACCAGTTTGCTTCTGCCATGGGCAAAAAAGACCATGCTATTTTCCTGAATACGGCGGATCTCTCCTATGAGTATGCACCCCTTGTATTGGATGGTGCGAAAATCATTGTGACCAACAGCAAAGTGAAACATAGTCTTGTGGATTCCGCATACAATAACCGCAGGAGTGAGTGTGAAAAAGCGCTTGCACAGTTGCAGACCGTTGTGGATATCAAAGGTCTGGGAGACTTGTCTGAAGAAGCGTTTGAGGCCCACAAGGATGTGATTGATGATCCTGTCAGGCAGCGTCGTGCAAAGCATGCAGTGTATGAGAATCAGAGAACCATTCAGGCTGTTGAGGCGTTGGCCAAAAAAGATGTAGACACTTTCGGTCAACTGATGAATGCCTCTCATGTATCTCTTCGCGATGACTATGAGGTATCCTGTGAAGAAATTGATATTCTTGTGGAAGAAGCCTGGAAGATTGACGGGGTAGTGGGCTCCAGAATTACAGGCGGCGGTTTCGGTGGATGTACCGTAAGCATCGTGAAAGATGAAGCAGTGGATACTTTCCGTGAAAAAGTGGGTGCCGCATATCGTGAGAGAGTGGGAAAAGAAGCGGAATTTTATGTAGTAGAAATAGGCGATGGCCCTTATGAACTGGTCTAAAAGAGGAAAAGCATTCCATGAAATTTCTTTTGACTGCTGTGAATGCAAAATACATTCATTCCAATCCGGCAATATATAGCTTACGTGCATACGCAGGAGTGACTTATGAACAACATATTGAATTGGCGGAATATACCATCAACCATTCCCTGCAGTCTATCCTAACCGGAATTTATGAGAAAAAGCCGGATGTCATCGGCTTTTCCTGCTATATTTGGAACATCCGCATGATAGAGGAACTGCTTGAGGAATTACCCAAGATCATGCCCCGGGTACCTATCTGGGTGGGCGGTCCTGAAGTAACCTACAGGGCAGCAGAATTCCTGGAGCAGCATCCCTCTGTACAGGGAGTTATGGTGGGAGAAGGCGAGGCAACTTTCCTGGAAGTGCTTCGGTATTATTTAGAGGAGCCCATATCTCTTTCCCAAATTGCAGGGATTGTGTATCGGGATGAAAAAGGACGGATTATACAGAACGAACCGAGAGAATTAACCAATCTGGACAGACTGCCGTTTCTGTATCATAACCTGGAGCCATTCACCAACCGGATCATTTATTACGAAACCGGCAGAGGCTGTCCCTATCGCTGCAGCTACTGTCTGTCCTCCATCGATAAAACGGTTCGGTTGCGAAGCTTTTCTGTGGTAAGGGAGGAACTGCAGTTTTTCTTGGACCATCAGGTAACCCAGGTCAAATTTGTTGACAGAACCTTTAACTGTAACAGGAAACATGCCATGGATATTTGGCAGTATCTGATAGAGCATGACAATGGTGTGACCAATTTTCACTTTGAAATAGAGGCAGATATCTTATCGGAAGAAGAACTGGCACTTTTGGCCAAGGCAAGACCGGGACTTTTTCAGATGGAGATCGGGGTGCAGACAGCCAACCCGGAAACCTTGCATGAGATACGCAGAACCGCTAGACTGGATCGCATAGAGCATGCGGTGGCTCAATTGAAACGGGCAGGCAATATTCATGTGCATCTGGATTTGATCGCAGGACTTCCTTTTGAAGATTACGAAAGCTTTGGGCATTCCTTTGATACCGTATATGCCATGGAACCGGAGCAGTTGCAGCTAGGTTTTTTGAAGGTTCTGTGGGGCTCCTATATGCAGGAAAAGGCTAAAGACTACGAACTGAAGTATCTGACAACGGCTCCATACGAAGTACTTTCCACAAAATGGCTTTCCTATGGTGATGTGGTTCGTCTGAAACGTGTGGAGGAAATGGTAGAGCTGTATTATAACAGCAACCAGTTTACAACCACCCTTCCGTTGCTGGAAGCATTTTTTGCCCGCCCTTTTGAGATGTACCAGGCACTGGCGGATTTCTACGAAGACAACGGTTACTTTGTGACCACGCCTTCCAGAATTTACCGGTATCAGGTGCTTCTGGATTTTATTTTATCCATCGCACCGGGGGAACATTTGGCATATTTTAAGGAAGCTCTCACATATGATATTTATCTAAGGGAAAATGCCAAGAGCAGACCCGACTTTGCTCCTGACTTACAGGAATATAAAAATGTGATAACAGATTTTTACCGGGAAGAGGCAGAGAACCATAGGTTTTTGCCCGAAAGCAGCCAGTATGACGCAAGGCAGCTGCAACGTATGACACACCTGGAAGTGCTGCAGTATCCGGTGTTCAGCAAAGAAAAGATGGCGGAACTAAAGAATGGGCTATGGGAAAAAGAAGAAAGCTATTTTGTATTGTTTGATTACGCATCCAGAAATCCCTTGACTTATGAGGCAAGAGTAGTCGTGCTTCCGCTGAATAACGGAAGATGATATTTATGTCGGTGGGCGATCGTACTTCCAATGAGATAAAAGCCTCCGGCCCACCTTCTCTACAATAATGTGGAGGCATTATTTAGTTTTCCGCTGTGTCCAGGAGTTTCAGAATGGTCTTTTTGGAGGCTGACTGCAGGAAGGAAGCAGTGACCTGAAGATCTTGGATTTTTTCGGGACAATTGGTTTCTTCATATATTTTCTTCAATAAACTGTATGTGCCGGATATATCGGTTTTGGTAGAAATGGCAAATTCCAGTACTGTGCAGGCTTCTGTCACATAACCCTTTTCGTAAAGCCTGCTGCCGAAGGTCTGCAAGGTTCTGGCCAGGGATGTGTAGTTCTGGTCATAGCGGGACAAGGCGGTCAGGTTGGCAGTTCCGTAGGTCAGCTTTAAATCCGTATTGGAAATGCCCGTGAAATTCACGATCTTTTCTGTAGAAAGGGCTTCCAGAGTCTGATGACATTCCAGAATCACCGGATCATCAGTCAGAAGACTCATAGGGAACCGTTCCAGCGGGATGGTAATATATTCCAGATCATCCAATGGTTTTTTGCGTACATGGTTGGAGCGCATCTCTTTTTCCAGATAGGTTTCCATGTGGTTGGCGGCCTTATTATTGGTGTGATGAATCTGGAAAGCCAGCCAGATTACAAAGATGATAAAACTTGCAAACAACGGAAAATACATGCTATAATATCCTCTTGATGTAAGACCCGGAAGGGCCGGAAATGGAGTGTAATATGTTTCAATTTCATTCAAAAAAAACAGTTAGAATTATTTCATCCATCATCATTGTGCTTTTGGTGCTGGTGATGGTTTTGTCAACATTTGTTGCTGCACTGTAAGTGTATCATGATTTGAGGCGTTTGCAAATTCATATAGGGTGACGAGTATGAACAGAAAAGAGAAGTTATTATCGGGACTCTGTGCAGTTACAGCCATTTGTCTGGTTGCAGTGATGCCGGTGGAGGCAAAAGATAAAGATCACATTGAAAACGGTGTGTATCTGGAAGAGATCAATGCGTCAGGGATGTCCAAAGAGGAAGCCATTGATGCAGTCAATGAGACAGTGGAACAGCGCTTGTCTAAAACCATTACCCTGATTGGGGTGGGGAACAGTGAGGTACCTGTTCAGGTGTCTGAACTGGGACTGGTCTGGACCAACCCGGGGATCGTTACAGAAGCAGTTTCCCTAGGGAAAAGCGGCAATATCGTTAAGCGATACAAAGAATTGAAAAACCTGGAACAAAATAATAAGGTATACGACATTCGCTATGGTGCCAACAAGGATGCCATCAAGGAGATTCTTTCCACCCGGTGTGCCGTCGGTAATATAGAAAAGACGGATGCCACACTGACAAGAGAGAATGGTACCTTTGTTGCCACAGAGGGGATTGCAGGATACAAAGTGGATGAAACAGCATCTCTGGATCGATTGTATTCGTTCCTGACAGAAGAATGGGATGGTGAGGATGGCAGCTTTGAGTTGTCTGTTATTGAGGATGCACCTCGGGGAACAGCGGAGGAACTTCTGTCTTTAACAGATGTTCTTGGTTCCTTCACAACCAGCTTTTCCACTTCCGGCAAATCCAGGAGTGCCAATGTAACCAATGGCTGCAACTTGATCAATGGTACTTTGCTATATCCCGGAGATGAGTTTTCCACGTATGATACCATTTCTCCTTTTTCAGAAGCCAATGGATATTATCTGGCAGGCTCTTATCTGAACGGACAGGTTGTAGAAAGTCTGGGCGGCGGTATCTGCCAGGTATCTACAACTCTTTACAATGCAGTTCTTTTGGCAGAACTGGAGGTTACGGAGCGGCATAATCATTCCATGATCATCGGTTACGTGGAGCCTTCGGCAGATGCAGCGATTTCCGAGTCTGCAGGGAAGGATTTCCGCTTTGTGAACAACACAGAGTATCCCATTTACATTGAGGGTTATATTCATGACAAACATATCACCTTCAACCTGTATGGTGTAGAATCCAGGGATCCCGGCAGGCAGGTTTCCTACGAAAGTGTGGTTCTGGAAAAAACAGTTCCGGATTCTGATAAGATTTACACAGACGCCGGCCAACCGGCAGGCTATCACAGTTCCATTCAGTCCGTGCATATCGGCTACAAAGCACAGCTGTGGAAAAAGGTTACGGAGAATGGGGTACAGGTCAGCAGAGAACAGATAAACAGCAGCACATATAAGGCTTCTCCAAGAAGTATTACCATTGGAGTGGCTACAGAGGATCCTAACATTTACAACGCTCTGATGGCAGCAGCTGCTTCCGGCAGTGCGGATCAGGCAAGGGCAGCGGCGGAGGCTGTTGCGGCAGGTCAGACGCCGGTTATTGCACCACCGGCAACGGAAGCACCGCAGGAGCAGACACCCCCGGGAGAAGCTCCCCAGGAAGCCCCTTCCGACCCGGGAGAAACCCCTGCCATATAATCCTTTGACAGGACAATATACAATATGAAACGTGGTAAGATATCTGATAGTATTTTAAAACGCTCAGTGCTCAATAAAATCAAAATAAATAGAAATGAAGTTGTAAAAGGCGCAGGATCCGGGGAGGACTGCGCTCTTTTCGTACCCGATGCAGAAGAAAGTGGCTCTCAGATGGTTGCCCTCTGTACGGAGACAATACCCTTCTATACAGATGAAATGATTACTTTTGGGGTGTATCATATAGCCGGTAATATGGTGGCTTCCTTTGCGGAACCGGTGGCTCTCATGGTAAACCCGGTTCTTCCGGAACATACAGAGGAGACAGAACTTCGACATATTATGGAAATCCTGCAGCAGACCTGCGATAAGATGCAAATGACCATTGTGGGCGGACATACGGAACTCTCGGCTGCCGTAAATGAACCGGTAATTACCCTTACCGGAGTTGGTCGAAGGGCAATCCCTGCTGAGAGAGAGAAGCAGTTTGCTATCAGGAAGCGGGAGGCCGGAAAAGAGGGCACTACAAACATTGCCGGAGAGCTGGTAATGACCGGCTGGGTTGGTCTGGAAGGAACCGTTTATCTGGCGAAACATGGCAAAGACGCCCTGTTGACCAGATATCCGGAGAAACTGATTCGGGAGGCAACAGAGTTTGAAAGATATCTGCCCATGTTATCTACGGCATCGGGTCACGTTTGGGATAAGGTGTGGCTACTTCACGATGTGACAAGAGGCGGCGTTTTTGGGGCTCTTTGGGAACTTTCACTGAAGGCCGGAACGGGACTGGATGTGGATCTGCGCAAGATACCGATCAGACAGGAGACTGTAGAAATATGTGAGTATTTCGGCGTTAATCCTTATACACTGTTATCGGGAGGATGTCTGATGGTGGTGACCGAAGACGGAAACGAGCTGGTAGAACAACTTTTGGAGCAGGGAATTCCTGCAGTGGTTGTGGGATACCTAACCACAGGCAATGACAAAATCATTCGCAACGGGGAGGAAATCAGATTTTTGGATCGTCCCGGAGAAGATGAGATTTACAGAATGAGAAATTTGTCACAAGACCATAATTGTTAATGAATAAATCTGATCATGAGGTGACTTTATGCACATCGTATTACATCAGCCGGAAATACCGGCGAATACAGGAAACATTGGCAGAACCTGCGTGGCCACAGGGACAAGCTTACATTTGATCGAGCCCCTTGGCTTCAGTCTGGAAGAGAAACAACTGAAAAGAGCCGGTATGGATTACTGGGAACATCTGGATGTGCACAGATATATGAACTACCGGACATTCCGGGAGCAGAATCCCGGGGCCAAAGTATGGATGGCAACTACAAAAGCGCAGAAGATGTACACAGAAGTGGAATTTGGGCCGGATGACTATATTATGTTCGGAAAAGAAAGTGCAGGCATTCCGGAAGAAATTCTTGTGGAGAATGAAGAGAACTGTATCCGTATTCCCATGTTAAGCGAGATCCGTTCCCTGAATCTATCCAACTCCGTAGCAATCGTGCTTTATGAAGCACTTCGTCAGAATGATTTTGCAGGTATGCAGGAATATGGTGCATTGCACAGACTGCATTGGAAGGGCCAGGTATAACTTTCAGCAGCGGGTGACAGTCTCCTGCTGAAAGCTGTACTATGTGAAGAAAAGAACAAAGCAGGCATAGAGCAGTAACAGATGAACCGGATAAAACAGATAGAAGAAGTATTTCATCTGTTTTCCCCGTGTACCGTCGTAGAAAACCATTGGCAACAGAGCTGCCAGTGCAGGATATTCGGTAGAATTGAACACACAGAGTACCAGAAGCCCTGCCCCCAGGGATAGAAGGTAACTTCCGGAGAACTTCCGGATCAGATACATGGCGATGATAGTCAGTACACCGTAACCGTGATAATCGGTTTTCAGAATCTCTGCGGTATAGTAGGCCAGAGCAATACAGCCCGTTGTTCCAATGACAAATACGGGGGACAGACCTGATTTCTCGTAGAGAGTGTGGATTCCCCAGATCGCCAGATAACCAATCAGCAGAGTAAAGAAAACGTTCTGATGCTCCATGGAAAAAGGGGTATCAAAAAGTGCCAGGTCAAAGGGAAACTCGGAGAGGAAGCAAAACAGCAATAAACGGCATGCATACTTGCCCCGGCTCTTGGTATGAAATAGTCCTTCCACCAGAAGAAAGCAAAACAGGGGGAAGCCTAAACGCCCTATGGAACGGCATACACGGTACATAACATAGAAGGAATGCCTGTCCATGGATAGTGTCCATGTGTTCATACGGAGAAATCGTTCCATAACCGCTACGCCGAAGTGGTCCATAAACATGGTAATGATGGCAATCCATTTTAAGACTGCACCGGATATGTGAATTGATTTGTTGTTTGCGGATAAATTCATGTGTACCTCTTCATGCAAGCATGATGTGTGATTTTATAAATATTTGCATGGCTCTGAATAGTTATCATTATACAATACATTACATAAAAGGAGAAAAAAATGTTTATTGGAAATCATTTGTCCTCATCCAAAGGATATTTGGCAATGGGAAAAAATGCCATTGCACTTGGAGCAAATACATTTGCCTTTTTTACCAGAAATCCAAGAGGCGGCAGTGCAAAAGAAATTGACCCGAAAGATGTGGAACAATTTCTGAAACTGTATGAAGAAGAAAAATTCGGCAAACTGGTTGCCCATGCGCCATATACCATGAACCTCTGCGCTGAAAAGGAAGATACCAGAAGATTTGCAAATGAAGTGTTCGAAGATGATCTGAAGAGAATGGAGTATACCCCCGGACAGTACTATAACTTCCACCCGGGGTCCCATGTAGGGCAGGGTGCTGAAGCCGGTATCGAAATGATCGCAGATACGTTGAACCGATTACTTACACCGGAGCAGACAACCACCGTGCTTTTGGAAACCATGGCCGGAAAAGGCAGTGAAGTGGGCCGTACTTTTGAGGAGCTTCGGGAAATCATTGATCGTGTGGAATTGAAAGACAAACTGGGCGTTTGCTTTGATACCTGCCATGTATGGGACGGTGGGTATGATATTGTGAACGATCCGGACGGTGTATTCACAGAGTTTGATCGTGTGATCGGCCTGGACCGATTAAAAGCGGTTCATTTCAATGATTCCATGAATGATCTTGGAGCGCATAAGGACAGACATGCCAAAATCGGAGAAGGAAAGATCGGTGCCGAGGCACTTTGCAGAATAGCCAATCATCCGGTGCTGGCAGGCAAACCTTTCATTTTGGAAACCCCTAACGATGATCCCGGGTATGCCAAAGAAATTGCTATGATTCAGGAATGGACAAAGGGTTGACAAAACCGATCGATTCGCATACCATAGTTTGCAATAGAACCTGCACGTTTGTGGCGGGATAATAGAGATAATGCGAAGAAGAGGACTAGTACGGATTCATTTTCATTTCAGAGAGAAGGTCGTTTGGTGTGAGACCTTTATGAAAACATCGGGAACCTGCCTTGGAGCACGGTATGAAAGTACTGCGTACGCTGGCGATAACAGCAAATGAGAGCATCGCACGTTGTGCGCATGAATCAGGGTGGTACCACCGATTGATCGGTCCTTGAACGGATTGATGATCGGTGGATTTTTGTTTTATGCAGAGCCAT
>CALZKI010000064.1 GCA_945787995.1 uncultured Lachnospiraceae bacterium
TCATAAGGAGAGATGTTTCATGAAACAAATCCAAAGAATAGATCAAAATGGAATAACAAGAAAATATGAAAAGGATATCTTGACCAGACATATCCGAGGTGAGCTGGAATATCTCACGTTTCCCTTGCTGGATGAGTGCGACTGTGTAAAGCATCTGTTCAGTACAAGGCTGGGTGGCGTCAGTCAGGGATGTTATGGAACTATGAATTTGTCTACCAACGGAGAAGAAGACAGAGCGGTAATCCTGGAAAATTACAGACGCATTGCAGCTGTTCTGGATGAGCCACTAGACCGGTTTGTCAAAAGCAAGCAGACACACACCACCAATGTGTTGCAAGTAACCGGGGAAGATGCGGGCAAAGGCATTGTAAGAGAACTAACATACACGGATGTGGACGGACTGATAACCAATGAACCCGGGCTGGTACTGACCACAACTTATGCAGATTGCGTTCCGCTTTATTTTGTGGATCCGGTGCATATAGCAATAGGTTTGTCCCATTCCGGCTGGCGTGGCACAGTAGGGAAGATGGGACAGGCTACATTGGAAGCCATGAGGAACGCCTTTGATACTGACCCAAAAGATGTATTATGCTGCATAGGACCATCTATCTGTAAAGACTGTTATGAAGTAAGTGAGGACGTTAAGGAAGCATTTGAAGAAGCTTTTGCTTCCTGTAAGCATCTCCTTCGGGAAGGGGAAACTCTGTATACAGAAAACGGGAACGGAAAGTATCAATTGGATCTGTGGACCGCAAACAAACTGGTCCTTTTAGCAGCGGGAGTAACCCCGGAGCATATCCAGATCACAGATATCTGTACCTGCTGCAATCCGGAGTATCTGCATTCCCATAGAGCAAGTCACGGCAAGAGAGGCCTGTTAGGGGCATTTCTTGTACTAACTCAGTAAGTGATAAACAGAATTGTGTTCCCGCTTAGACATGCAGGTCTTAAACGTAGGAACGCAATTCTGCCAGTGCTTTGACGTGAAAGTTAAGAATTCTACTACGTCAGTTAAGAAATACTTAAGATTTTATAATACTTTTTCTTCTGTTTTGTATGGTTAACTGTTACACAGAAGGGAGTGAGTGAGGTAAGAAAATGACAAACATATTAGTATGTGATGATGATAAAGAAATCGTAGATGCCATTGAAATCTATCTGCTCCAGGAAGGCTATAACGTATTAAAGGCCTATGATGGGGAAATGGCAATCAAAATGCTGAAGGAACATGATGTGAAGCTTTTGATCATGGACATTATGATGCCCAAACTGGATGGTATTCATGCCACGCTGAAGATTCGCGAATACTCCGGCATACCGATCATTATCCTTTCAGCCAAATCAGAGGATACCGATAAGATCCTTGGATTAAACATTGGTGCGGACGATTACGTGACGAAGCCCTTCAATCCCTTGGAATTGGTGGCCAGAGTAAAATCCAATCTTCGTCGTTACACAACCCTGGGAAGCCTGAATGTAGATAATAACGCAATCTTTCAGGTGGGCGGCCTTGTGATGAACGATGACACAAAGGAAGTTACGGTAGATGGAGAGCCGGTAAAACTGACTCCAATCGAGTACAATATCCTGTTGCTACTTGTGAAAAATGCGGGAAGAGTGTTCTCCATAGACCAGATTTATGAAAATATCTGGAACGAGGAAGCAATCGGTGCTGACAATACGGTGGCAGTGCATATCAGACATATTCGAGAAAAAATCGAGATCAACCCGAAGGATCCACGCTACCTGAAAGTAGTATGGGGTGTTGGGTATAAGTGTGAAAAAATGTAAGGATGGGAGAATTATGAACGAGAAAAGAGGACTACATAAAGCAGTTCGTGTGATGCTTAGAACCATACAGCATATCTGCTTTACTTGTATAGCAGTATGCTGCTTTGTGTTAATCATCGGGACGGGCGTCAGGATTGAAGGATTGCATGGAAACGATTATTACAATTTGTTGAGCTATGATTCCGGTAATGCGTTTGAGGACACTGTGCTCACGAATACCATACTTGGTAAAGACGTTTCGGATATCCTACGTTATGCCACCATCGCGGACCAACTGGAAACAGATGGAAAGTATGACCCGAAAAAATCAATAGACATTGTTGGCTATAACTATAGAGATGCTGATCTGCCCAATGAATATATTACTGCCAATTATTATCTGGAGGATCTACTGAAGTGGGGTAAGTTTGGAGTACAGACAGAACCATTTGATAACAGATACAAGACAGTTGACGGAAAAACAGTAGAAGAAATCGTAAATACACAAGAAGAGTATGACTCTATGGTAAAACATATTGAGAAAGCTTCTTCTGACCTGTACACCAACTACAAGGAATATCTTGTTTATAAAAATTATTATACTGCCGAGAAAAGTAATCTGAGATATTGCATTGTAAAGCAAACGGAGGGTGCAACCTTCCTGACTAAAAAAACAACCTATTTCACAAACGTAGAGGGAATATCCCAGGGTGCAGAGAAGCCGCAGGATGTCTTCAATGGCCTGATGAGCTATATTGAGTATTGTCCTTCTACTTTGACCTATAATACCAATACATCCATCAGTGAGCAGACCTTCCGAGGCCTTGAGATGCGCTACAGCTATGCATATCCTGATAATGTGCAGATCTGGATAGGTGTTATGGATCCTACGGAAACTGATGTATATGATGAATTCAGTCAGGCACGTATCATATATGATCGATTTTACGGTATCCTGTATCCATGTCTCTACATGGCCATTTTCTCAGCAGTCCTGTATGGTATTATCCTCCTTTATCTGACGGTAAAAGAGGGAAGAGCATATGGCAAGAACAGTGGTAAATCCGTATTATCACGATTTGATCTGATGTCCACCGAGTTTTATCTTATTCTGTGTGCGGCGTTTGTCGGTGCAGTAGGTTGCCTGATTGGTATATATGGGGAAGTCTGTACCTCTGATTTTTCGTGGCTGATTCAGAATTTGGACGAAAATTATGTTGCAGTGGGTGTAGTAGCGTTTTTTGTGGATATTATTTTGCTCTATCTCTATTACAGCTTTGTCAGAAGATGTAAAACAGGCGTGATCTGGCGAAACAGTATCGTTGTAAAAGCATGCTCCAGACTGGTAGACTACTGTAAAAAAATATTCCTGAACGCGCCGGTAGCAGTTCGGGTACTGGTACCTTTCTTCTTGCTGGTATTTATGAACCTGCTGGCACCTATCATAATCGAACCGGCAGTTACAGTAGCTATTTTGATAGACCTTCTGGTGGCAGGTATTCTGTTTGAAGAGGCATTAAGACGTACAGAGATCGTGAAAGGCATCCGCAAGATTTCCGATGGCGATTTTACCTACAGAGCCGATGTAAGTAAATTGCATGGCAGCAATAAGGAACTGGGAGATGCAGTGAACAGTATCGGCGACGGTATCAAAGTAGCAGTTGAGACCAGTATGAAGGATGAGAGGATGAAAGCGGATCTGATCACCAATGTGTCCCATGACATAAAGACGCCTCTTACCTCCATCATCAATTACGTAGACTTATTAAAGAGAGAACGGATAGACAATGACAAGGTAAACAGCTATATTTCTGTACTGGACGAAAAGTCCCAACGTTTGAAACAGCTGACAGATGATCTGGTTGAGGCATCTAAAATTTCTTCCGGAAACATCGTATTAAAATTTGAAAAAATCAATCTGGTAGAGCTGATCAACCAGAGCGTAGCGGAGTTTGATGATAAGTTTGAGGAAAAGGGATTGCGTGTGGTCTTAAACAACCGTACCTCCAACCCTTATGTATATGCGGACAGCAGAAGAACCTGGAGAGTGATCGAGAATCTGTTTACGAATATCTATAAGTATTCCATGGAGCAGACCAGAGTATACGTAGATCTGGCAAACAGTGCAGATGCACAGAGGGTAATTCTGGTGATGAAAAATATCTCTGCAAACTCCCTGAATTGCGATCCCAATGAACTTACAGAGCGTTTTATTCGGGGCGATGAATCCAGAACGACAGAAGGAAGCGGACTTGGACTGTCCATTGCAAAGAATCTGGTAGAAATACAGAATGGTCATTTTGAAGTACAACTGGACGGTGATCTGTTCAAGATTCTGATCACCTTCCCTGTTTATACGGAGGAACTGAAGCCGGGCATTGTAACCATCGATAAACAGAAAGCCGGTAAAGTCGAAACTGCAGAGAGCGAATCGGATACAACAGAAGAGATGGAATTCTAATAAAGATAGAATCCTAAATGAGATGATCATACTAAAATAAGAAAGGATGTGACATTTGTGAAAACTCTCAAGTGTCACATCCTTTTATCATGCTAATTCTCATTTGCTACAACCGCTATTACCTGTTCTATCTATTAGATCGTTGCGGGAAATATGTTGTACTGATTAGATTTCATCCTCGAAAAGGGTACGGTTGTTATATTTTTCAAGAACCTGATGAATCTTTTCGGTAGGTGTATAAATATTTGTCATAGAGGCATCATGGTTTGTAAAGTCGATGATGGATGCTATGAATTTGGTCATGTCAGCTTGTAAATAATAAGGCTTGCTCATTAATTCCGGTGGCTGATAGTTCAGGTTGGTGGTTACGATACGATCAAAGTAGCATTTTTCGTATGCTTCATCAAACATGTCAAGACCATCGGTAAACAAACCGAAGGTGGTGCACAGGAATACACGCTTTGCATTCATGCTTTTTAACTTCTTGGCGGTATCTATCATGCTGCCGCCGGAGGAGATCATATCGTCTATAATGATAACATCCTTGCCGTCAATGTTTTCACCCAGAAATTCGTGAGCCACAATAGGGTTCTTGCCATTCACAATTCTGGTGTAGTCACGGCGCTTGTAGAACATACCTGTATTAACGCCGAGCACGTTGGCAAAATAAACGGCACGGTCAAGTGCACCTTCGTCCGGGCTGATGACGATCAGATGATCTTTGTCAATCAGAAGATCCCGTTCTGCCCGAAGCAGGGCTCTTGCAAACTGATAAGGCGGCGTGAAGTTATCGAAGCCTTTGATGGGAATCGCATTGGCAACACGGGGATCATGGGCATCGAAAGTAATAAAGTTGGAAATGCCCATATCGTTTAATTCCTTTAACATGTAAGCACAGTCAAGGGACTCGCGGCCGGTACGTCTGTGCTGTCTGCCTTCATACAGGAAGGGCATGATAATGTTGATCCTGTGGGCCTTACCGTTGATCGCCGAAATGATACGCTTCAGATCCTGGTAATGATCGTCAGGAGACATATGGTTTGTAAAACCGTTCATTTTGTAAGTAATACTGTGATTCGTCACATCTACCAGAATAAATACGTCCTTACCTCTGGCGGAATCCTGAAGTACCGCTTTTCCTTCGCCTGAACCAAAACGGGGGCAGCTGACGGGAAGAAGATAATCATCTTCCATGTAGCCGTGAAAAGCAGGATCATTTTTGAATTTGTTGTTTAAGTCTCTGCGAAATTCTACCAGATACTGGTTGATGTTTTTTGCCATGGTTTCCATAGACTTGGTGGCAATCAATTTGATAGGAGCGACAGGCATGGCCTGTTCCAATTTTTGAATGTTAGGCATGTTTGTTTACCTTTCCTGTGTAAATTTACAAGCAATGTAACTATCCGGAACCTTATTCGCAAAAGTGCGACACACATTTTGATGTCAATATTTCCGAGGCGTTATTGTATGGAAGCCTTTTTGCGAACGATAAACTTCAAGCAGTAATAGTGTATCGTTTGGCTAGTGACACGTCAAGAGCATTATAGTACAATAAGTTGGCAGATTCACAAGAATCATTGTGCCAAAATCATAAGAAAACGTAATGATGCAGAACCCCATGAGTAAAATCGCTGCTTCGCAGCATTCCTATTACTTATGTGGTTACTTTGCCCTATAAATGGTATAACGGAATATAAGAGGATGAATGTGAAAAAACAGGAACATATTATTAAAAATGTCATAAAGGGCTCCATTGCAGAAGAAATGGAGATGGAGCCGGGAGATTGCCTGGTGGCGATCAATGGAGAAGAAATCGAAGATATATTTGATTATCAGTTTATGATCCAGGATACCTATATAGAGGTGCTGATTCGAAAACCGGATGGTGAAGAATGGCTACTGGAAATTGACAAGGATGCGGATGAAGACCTGGGCATCGAATTTGTGAATGGTCTGATGGATGATTACAGATCCTGTCATAACAAATGTATTTTCTGCTTTATTGACCAGATGCCGCCGGGAATGCGGGAAACCCTGTATTTTAAAGACGATGATTCCCGCCTTTCCTTTTTACAGGGGAATTATATTACCTTAACGAATATGTCTGATCATGATGTGGATCGTATTGTGAAATATCATTTGTCTCCCATCAATATCTCTTTTCAGACCACCAATCCGGAGCTTCGCTGCATGATGCTTCATAATCGATTTGCAGGTGATGCGTTGACCAAAGTGCAGAAATTCTATGAAGCCGGCATTGAAATGAACGGACAGATTGTGCTCTGTAAAGGAATCAATGACGGAGCAGAACTGGAAAGAAGCCTGTCAGATTTGTCTGCGTATCTTCCCTATTTGCGAAGTGTTTCCGTGGTGCCGGTGGGATTGTCCAAGTTTCGGGAGGGATTGTATCCGCTGGAGCCTTTTACAAAGGAAGATGCAGAAGCAGTGATCGATACCATTGAAGCATGGCAGAGAAAAGTATTCCCCGTTCATCAGCTTCATTTTGTCCATGCCAGCGATGAATGGTATCTGCTGGCTGAAAGAGAACTGCCGGAAGCAGATCGATATGACGGTTATCTGCAGTTGGAAAACGGTGTGGGTATGCTTCGTCTGTTGATGGATGAGTTTCAGGATGCGTATGCAAAGATCAACCGGGAAGAAGAGATTCGCCGAGAGATATCCATTGCCACCGGAAGACTTGCTTATCCGGTTATTCTAGAAATGGCCCGGGCATTGATGGAGGTATATCCCGGGTTACGCATTCATGTATATGATATCAGAAATGATTTCTTCGGGGAGAGAATCACCGTATCCGGATTGATCACAGGCCAGGATCTGATAGCCCAGTTGTCCGGACAAGCACTGGGAACAAGTTTGCTTTTGCCCCAGAATATGCTGCGCAGCGGAGAGGATTACTTCCTGGATGATGTGACAATTGGGGACTTGGAAAAGGCTTTACAAGTGAAAGTAGATATTGTAAAATCAAGCGGATATGATTTTCTGGAGTGTTGTTTGCATGGTCATAGCGTCCGAAAATAGTGGCGTTATCTGAAGGATAAGAGAGACCGTGTGTTTTATATAGTGGAAGGAAAGGTAACATGGCTAAGAAAAAAGCGAAACCAATCGTTGCCATTGTGGGCAGACCAAATGTTGGTAAATCTACTTTGTTTAACGCCCTTGCCGGTGAGCAGATATCCATTGTAAAGGATACCCCCGGTATTACTCGTGACAGAATATATGCCGATGTATCCTGGTTGGACAAGAATTTTACTCTGATCGATACCGGTGGTATTGAACCGGACAGCAAAGATATCATTTTAAGCCAGATGAGAGAGCAGGCACAGATTGCCATTGATACGGCAGATGTGATTCTGTTCGTAGTAGATGTGCATCAGGGCCTTGTGGATGCGGATTCCAAAGTGGCAGATATGCTGCGTCGTTCTGCGAAACCGGTGCTGCTGGTGGTCAACAAAGTGGATAGCATGCAGAAGTACATGATGGATGTGTACGAGTTTTATAATCTGGGCATTGGAGAACCCCATGCCATTTCTTCTGTGAACAAACTGGGCTTCGGTGATCTGTTGGATGAAGTGATCAAGTTTTTCCCGGAAGGTGCGGGAGAGGAAGAAGAGGACGAGCGCACCAAGGTTGCCATTGTGGGTAAGCCTAATGTGGGGAAATCTTCTATCATTAACAGACTCATCGGAGAAAACCGTGTAATTGTCTCGGATATTGCAGGTACCACACGTGATGCCATTGATACAGAGATCAAACACAACGGTAAGGACTATGTGTTTATTGATACGGCAGGTCTTCGCAGAAAGAATAAGATCAAAGAGGAACTGGAAAAGTATATGATCATCCGTACAGTAGGTGCGGTTGAGCGTGCAGATATCGTTCTTCTGGTGATCGATGCGGTAGAAGGCATTACAGAACAGGATGCCAAGATAGCAGGAATTGCCCATGATCGTGGTAAAGCAGTTATTATTGTTGTCAATAAGTGGGATGCCATCGAGAAGAACAACAAGACGGTGAATGAGTATACCGCAAAGATCAGACAGATTCTTTCCTTTATGTCCTACGCGGAGATTACTTTTGTATCGGCTTTATCCGGACAGAGACTTCCTAAACTGTACGAACTGATCGATATGGTGCAGGAGAATCACTCCATGCGAGTGTCAACCGGTGTGTTGAATGAAATTATGTCTGAGGCAGTTGCCATGCAGCAGCCACCTTCCGATAAAGGCAAGAGATTACGTCTCTACTACATTACTCAGGTTGGTGTAAAACCGCCTACCTTTGTTATTTTTGTCAATGATAAGGAATTGATGCATTTTTCCTATACAAGATATATTGAGAATCAGATTAGGGAAACCTTTGGATTCAAGGGAACACCGCTCAAGTTTATCATTCGTGAAAGGAAGGATAAAGAATAATGGAACGTATTCTTTGTTTGGTTGTTGGCTATCTGTTCGGCCTTTTTCAGACAGCATATTTTTATGGCAAACTGCACGGCATCGACATCAGAGAGCATGGCAGTGGCAATGCAGGCACCACCAATACCCTGAGAGTGCTGGGTACAAAAGCCGGTGTGATCGTGCTGGTGGGAGATATTTTGAAATGCATGATTGCTATTTTTCTATGTCGATATGTGTTCTCGACAAGTCATCCGGATATGGTATATCTGCTGCAGATGTATACCGCTGCGGGTGTGATCCTGGGACATAACTTCCCGTTTTACATGCACTTTAAAGGGGGAAAAGGAATTGCGGCAACAGCCGGTCTGATTCTTTCTTTTCATCCATATTTTATTCCCATGGGTGTGATCATCTTTTTCGGTATCTTTTTCACCACCCATTATGTGTCTCTTGGATCGCTGCTTGTTTATGCAGGCTTTATGATCGAAATCATCATCTGTGGACAGAACGGTGTCTTTCATATGCCGCAGAGCAGTCTGAACGAAATGTATGTGATTGCGGCTCTTCTTACTGTGATGGCTTATTACAAGCATCGGGAGAACATCAAGAGACTGTTGTCCGGAACGGAGAGAAAAACATACCTGACACATAAGAGTGATCAGTAGTGAGATGAGGTGTAATATATGCAGGTTCGTGTAGGTGTTATCGGTGCAGGAAGCTGGGGCATTGCTCTGGCAAAACTGTTGGATGGAAACGGTCATCAGGTCACCGTATGGTCCATTATTAAAGAAGAAATTGAGATGCTCAAAAAGGAGCATGAACATAAAGATAAGCTTCCGGGAGTTAAGTTGTCCGAAAACATGGTTTTCACAAACGATCTGGAAGAAGCCATGAAGGATAAGGACATTCTGGTTCTGGCAGTGCCTTCTCCTTTTACCAGAAGTACGGCCCACAGCATGGCACCCTATCTGAAGGATGGTCAGATTATTGTGAATGTGGCAAAGGGGATTGAAGAGCATACTATGCTGACCCTGTCACAGATTATCGAAGAAGAACTTCCGGCCGCGCAGGTGGCTGTTCTTTCCGGCCCCTCCCATGCGGAAGA
>CALZKI010000065.1 GCA_945787995.1 uncultured Lachnospiraceae bacterium
GAGAACAAGGTCGAGCTTATGATCCGGATGTGCTTTGCACGTCCGGATTTTTTACGCTATAGGAAATTCCGAGGAATTTCCTATAGCGTAAAAAATGCTCCGCAAGGATGCGCACGCTTTTGCAGTGGAATGATGTCGCTTAACGCGACGCAAAAGCGGCGCAGAATATCGCGTTGCGATATTCTTTGTTACTTTATTTATTTACAGGAGGCTATCCCAATGAGATTAGACAAATATCTGAAAGTATCAAGATTGATCAAGCGACGCACTGTTGCAAATGAAGCCTGCGATGCGGGCCGTGTGATGATCAATGATAAACCGGCCAAGGCATCCGCCAATGTGAAGGTGGGAGATATCATTACCATCCAGTTTGGGAATAAGGATGTGAAGGTGGAAGTCCTGGACGTGCAGGAAACAGTCCGCAAGGACGATGCAAAGGAATTGTACCGTATCCTTTGATAAATGTTCGTCATACAGATAGTGCAAGGCGAATTGTTTGCCGATCACAGGGGAAATCTTTTGAATCCTGCCGGGTTTTAGGGGCATAATTCTCTGCTTTCCCTCATATATATGGGATATATGAGAGAAGATGGGAGAATGGGCTATGGAAGAACAGCTTAATACAGGGAGAAAACTGCATAAAATATCCTTGCTGAATCGTACAACCTGTAGCATATCAGGTGTAAATGACGTGCTTGCATTTGACAATCATGAAATTCTGTTGGAAACAGAGCAGGGTATTCTGATGATGAAGGGAAACGAACTGCACGTAGGCAGATTGTCCCTGGATAAAGGTGAGATTGACGTGGAAGGCAAAATTGACAGCTTGACGTATTCCGAGCAATTAAACTCCGGCACTAAAAATGACTCCGTATGGATGCGTTTGTTCAAGTAATCTATGAGTCAGAGCATTTTTGACGAAATCAATCTTTTCCTCCGCTTTCTCCAGTTCGGATTCGGAGTCGGTATGAGCTATAGCCTGCTTCTTTTGTTGCGACGCTTTTTGCTGCGGGGCAGGATCCATGAGATGATACAGGATTGCCTGTTTGGTCCTATCTGGAGCCTGTTGTATTTTTACAGATCCTACCAATATAATTGCGGCATAACCAGATGGTATATGGTTGCCGGTGTTATTTTGGGATGCATATGCTGGTATGAGACGGGGAAGCATATGGAGGCGATATTACGAAAATTGCGAAATAAAAGAGACAACAGTAGTGCCTGATCTGCAAATAGTGGTTGACTATTTTACATAAATGTAATAATGTGAGATTATGTAAACAAAGTGGATGAGGTGTTTTCTTTTTTATGGCAAGAAGCAGGAATGTGGCATATAAAAAGAATAAGGGTAACAGAATTGCAAATCTGTTGATTATATTGGTGGTGTGCGCCCTGTTTTTGGTGGTGAGCGTCAGCAGTATTAATCTGTGCAATAAATTGAAGGATCTCCATGCAAAAGAGCAGGATATCCAGCGTCAGATTGAGGAAGAGGAAGCCAGAAGGCTGGAAATTGAAGAGTACGAGAAGTACACCCACACCATGGGATATGTGGAAGATGTAGCAAAGGATCGTCTGGGACTTGTGTACGAAGGCGAGATCGTATTTAAAGAAGAGAATTAAGAAAACCGCGGTAACTAAAAAGGTGCCACGGTTTTTTTTATTGTATTCGTGTTCTAAAGACAGTTTTTTATCACATATACTTTTATTGTTCGGCAAGGCAGACCCGGGACAAGCTTTGAGGAAGTACAAAGAGACATTGCCGGAGTGGGTCGGACAAGAAAGGGTGACTGTCTATGAGAAAGCAAGAAAATGGTAAGAGAACCTGTACAACGGAGATGATTCCTCCTTATGGTCAGCAGAAGCTGACACGTTATGCGGAGACTTTTAAGGAACTGGCAGAAATGATGGCCTGCGAAGAGGATAAACCGGCACTTTATGAGGTGCAGCGTGCGGAGGATGAGGACAGACAGCGCATGTTTCTTAAGTCCATGCATCGCAGAAACAGAAGTATTTTTTCGGAACAGCTGGACGAAATGGCACATATTATGGATCATGTGGCGAAGGAGACCTATCGGGAAATTCCCATGGGAGAGCGACGCTTTCGCATGGTATATAAAGCATTGAAACAGATGCATGTGGAAATGAAGGACATGCTTCGACTGGAAAATCAGGACGGACATCTGGAAATCAGTATTGTGGCAAGAGCCAGAGGTAGGGAAAGTGTGGCGATTGAGGATATGGCGGGGATGCTCTCAGTTGTACTGAATGAGCGTTTGCTGCCGGACAGGACAGAAAAGGTATTCGTCAGCAGGGAATATGAGCTATATCATTTTTTCGAAGAACCCAATTTCCAGGTGATGACCGGATCGGCGTTGGCAGTGAAGGAAACAGAGCGGATTTCAGGAGACAATTTCTGCTTTTACGAGAAAGATGACGGACATCTTCTGGTACTGCTCTCCGATGGAACGGGATCCGGTATTGAAGCCTGTGATGACAGCAGTCAGGTGCTGCTTTTGTTCCGGAAGTTGATGGATGCAGGCTTTTCCAAAGAGAAAGCCGCACAGATTCTGAATGGCTCCATTCATTTACAGGATGAAGAACAGCATATGCCAACCTTGGACATTTGTGACATCAATTTGTATTCAGGCGAATTGGAACTATTGAAAATAGGTGCCTCTTGCACGTATATTAAGAGAGGAAGGATGATCGATCGGATTTCCGGCGGTAATCTGCCGTTAGGTGCGTGGGATCATGTGGAACCCAGATCTGTGAGCAGGGAACTTTTGGATTCGGATTATGTGATCATGCTTTCCGACGGTATCATCGATGCTGCAGGAAGAGGAATGGGTGAAGATGTGTTTGCGGAATTCCTGGGGAGCATTACATGTACAGTTCCCTCGGAGATTGCAAATCAGATTTTGAATTATTGTATTCATCAGTGCAAAGGACAAATCAAGGACGATATGACCGTCCTGGTAATCGGTTTATGGGAACGTATGAAGTAGAAAAGAGAGTACAGAAATATATAGAGGCAAATGACATGGTGAAACCCGGCGATCGGATTCTGATAGGGGTATCCGGTGGAGCCGATTCCGTATGTCTTTTGCAAATCCTCTGTTCCTTACAGAGACAGATGGGTTTTTCCGTAAATGTGCTGCATGTAAACCATGGAGTGCGCCCGGAGGCACATCGGGACGGGGAATATGTAAAGAAATTGTGTATGGAACTGCAGGTTCCTTTTTATCTGGAACAGGTGGACATGGTCGGTTATGCCAAAGAACAGGGTATGTCCGGTGAGGAAGCGGGACGTGTACTTCGCTATCATCTGTTTGAGACTTACAGGCAGAAACTGCAATGCAATCTGGTGGCAGTTGCCCATCATCAGAACGATCGGGCGGAAACGCTACTATTTAATCTGTTCCGGGGAACCGGGATTCAGGGGCTGGCGTCCCTCCGGCCGGTGCGGGAGCATATTATTCGACCACTGCTATGTCTGTCCAGGGAGGAGATCGAGCAATATCTGGCTGACAAGGGCATGGAGTATTGTCAGGATGTGACTAACCAGTCAGATGACTATTCCAGAAATAAGATCCGCCATCATGTGATTCCCTATGCAGAGAGGGAAATCTGCGGACAGGCTGTGGCTCACATGAACGAGACGGCGGCACAACTGGCAGAGATTGGAGATTATCTGGAATTGCAGACAGAGGAGGCCTTCCGGGCTTGTGTTTTGCCGGATGAAGATGGAGTTGCCTTTTCTATTGAACGGCTGCAGTCTTATCACAGTATGATCCAAAAGCGGATTCTTTTGCATGCTTTTGAATTGCTGACGCCTTACAGAAAAGATATCACAGCTGCCCATGTGGCAGGTATCCTGCATTTGCTTGATGTGAAGGGCTTTGGATCGGTAGATCTGCCCTACGGACTGGTTGCAGAGAAGGAATATGACAGACTGTCTTTTGTCAAAAAGAAAAAGAAGGACATAACAGAATCCACTTGCAAAGATATGACAAAGAAAACGCAAAATGAAGACGTGTTGACAGGGGAATTGCTTTGGCAGCAGGAATGGGAGCTGATCCCCGGTGTTTGGTATGATTTGTCAAATCTTGGTAAGCTTTTTGCAAAAATTGTCGAAGAACCTGAAAAAGTGCGATATTTGTGTGAAAATATTCCCACGAATCGTTGTACGAAGTATTTTGATTATGATAGAATATTTAGTAATGTCGCGATAAGAACCAGACGTACCGGTGACTATATTACCTGCGATGCTGCACTGCATAAAAAGAGCATTCAGGATTATATGGTAAATGAGAAAATCCCTGTGAAGGACAGGGACCGAAAGTGGATCCTGGCAGATGGAAACCATGTGCTTTGGATTCCCGGTTACCGTATCAGTGAATACTATAAGATTAGTAAAGATACGAAGCGTATCTTAGTGGTAGAAATACAGGAGGAAGAAAATGGCAGAACATATTGAAGTACTTTTATCGGAAGAAGAGGTAGACGCGCGAATTCAGGAAATTGGGGATATGATCAGCAAAGATTACGCAGGGAAGGAGGTTCACCTGATCTGTGTATTAAAGGGTGGAAGCTTCTTTATGTGTGAGCTGGCTAAGCGGATCACAGTTCCGGTTTCTCTGGACTTTATGTCAGTATCCAGTTATGGTGCTGATACAAAATCCAGCGGCGTTGTAAAAATTGTGAAGGATCTGGATGAGTCTCTTACAGGCAAGCATGTGCTGGTGGTAGAGGATATCGTTGATTCCGGAAGGACACTGAGTCATCTTTTGAAGATGTTGAAAGACAGAGGACCTGCGGATGTCCGCCTTTGCACACTGTTGGACAAACCTGACAGAAGAGTTGTGGATGTGAAGGTTGACTATACAGGCTTTCAGATTCCGGATGAATTTGTAGTTGGTTATGGTCTGGACTACGATCAGAAATATCGTAACCTTCCCTACATCGGTGTGGTAAAGTTTGATTAGATAAAAGCCTTCGGCGGATGGCAGAGATGCGCAGATGAAAATGTCGCACAAAAGTGCGACGCGCATCTCGCCGTCAATAACGCCGAGGCGTTATTGAATAGAAAGGCAGCTAAAAATTGAAAAGAAGTACAAGAGGATTATCAATTTATTTTATTCTGATTCTGGGGCTACTGCTTCTTGCATCCTGGATCGGAACGTTAAAAAATGTAGGAAACGGTTATACAAGAGGGCAGTTTGAGAGTGCACTGAAGAATAATGAAGTGGCAATCGTTACCATTCAACCTAACAAAGAGACACCTACAGGTACACTGGTGATAACATTATCTTCCGGTGAAAAGAAGACTTTGTATGTCAATGATGTGAACGAAGTTGAGAAAGAACTTCGTACGGAGTATCAGCTGGATCCCAAGGTGGAAGCAGTGCCGGAGGATAATTGGTTTCTGACAAGTGTTTTACCTATCTTGATCATGGTAGCTTTGTTTGCATTCTTTTTTGTTATGATGAATGCACAGAATGCCGGTGGGGATCCCAGAATGGCTCAATTTGGCAGGAGCCGTGCCAAGATGAGTCACGGTGATAACAAGACCCGTCTGGATGATGTGGCCGGTCTGCAGGAAGAGAAAGAAGAACTGGAAGAAATCGTTGATTTCTTAAAGAATCCGGGGAAATATACAAAGATGGGTGCCAGAATCCCTAAGGGAGTGCTTTTGGAAGGTGCACCCGGTACAGGTAAAACTTTGCTGGCGAAGGCAGTAGCCGGTGAGGCAAATGTGCCGTTTTTCAGTATTTCCGGTTCTGATTTTGTGGAAATGTTCGTGGGTGTGGGTGCATCCCGTGTTCGTGATATGTTTGCGGAAGCAAAGAAAAATTGTCCATGTATCATTTTTATCGATGAAATCGATGCAGTGGCAAGAAGACGTGGTACCGGTATGGGTGGCGGCCATGATGAGAGAGAGCAGACCCTGAACCAGCTGTTGGTTGAGATGGACGGTTTCAGTGCCAATGAAGGCATTATTGTGATGGCGGCAACCAACCGTGTAGATATTCTGGATCCGGCTATTTTGCGTCCCGGTCGTTTTGAC
Organism: uncultured Lachnospiraceae bacterium; assembly: GCA_945787995.1. Classification (GTDB taxonomy): domain Bacteria; phylum Bacillota; class Clostridia; order Lachnospirales; family Lachnospiraceae; genus Acetatifactor. The sequence goes on from CALZKI010000065.1 coordinate 6,068, forward strand.
AGAAAGATTTCTGTTGCGGTACCGGACGTGGGCGGCAGAGAAGCGATCCTGAAGGTTCATGCAAAGGATAAGCCTCTGGGCGACGATGTGGACCTGGAGCAGATTGCCCAGACGACCGCAGGTTTTTCCGGAGCTGATCTGGAAAACCTTCTGAATGAATCGGCAATCCAGGCTGCCAAGGACAACCGAAGCTTTATTGAGCAGAACGATATCAAACAGTCTCTGATCAAGGTTGGTATTGGTTCTGAGAAGAAAAGCCGCATTATTTCCGAAAAAGACAAAAAGATTACTGCTTATCACGAAGCAGGACATGCCATTCTTTTCCATGTACTGCCGGATGTGGGACCTGTATATACGGTATCCATTATTCCTACCGGCATAGGTGCTGCAGGCTATACCATGCCCCTGCCGGATAAGGATGAGAGCTTTATGACCAAGGGACAGATGCTGCAGGACATTATGGTTTCGCTGGGCGGACGTATTGCGGAGGAGATTATCTTCAAGGATATTACCACAGGTGCCTCCAGTGACATCAAGAAGGCTACACAGATGGCCAGAAAGATGGTTACCAAATTCGGTATGTCGGACAATATCGGTGTTATCAACTATGAGGAAAATGACGCTGAAGTATTCATCGGTCGTGATCTGGCTCATGCAAAAGGCTACAGTGAGATGATGTCCAGCCAGATTGATATAGAAGTGAAGGCTATCATTGATGACTGCTACAAGAAAGCAAAAGAGCTGATCGTGCAGCATGAAAAGGTATTGCATTCCTGCGCGGAACTTTTGCTGCAAAAAGAAAAGATTGGCCGGGAAGAATTTGAAGCATTATTTGAAACCCTGACAGAAGAGGCCTAATACTATAAAAGATGACAGGATAGAAAAGAGCCAATCGGGTAATGCATGGTTACATAATTGAAGTTGTGCAAAATATACAAAAACATAAACCTGTTTTTGTAAAGTTTGTGTATCCTGATTATTGCTGTACAAAGGGGGCAATGCTATTATAATAGGCGTAACCCCCAATACATTTTATAGTTTTTTGCTATACCCCATAAGAAAGAAATACCTTCTCTAAAAAAGACAGTGCACCCCCATGCCTGTCTTTTTTACTTTATTTCACCGTCAATACCTCCCGGGTGTTAATTGAAACGGGTACTACCATTTTCTTTTGCGTAAAGGAACGAAATAGTGTAGAATGAATAGAGTATGAGCGACTGGACAGATTAATGTGTGTAGTACGTTTCACTGACAGGATATTACTCGATGAAAGGAAGCCTTATAGTATGGATTATTTCCGCTATAACAGATCAGAATCGAATTTACAATATATCAGCAGTATGCGTCCGGTCTTCAACAAGAAGGCTTTGTTTAGTGACACAACAGAAAATTACGTATCCCCTGCAGAGCCGGGGATTTACGAGGAAGTGACGATCCGATTCAGAACAGCCCGCAATAATGTGGACAGAATTTTTCTCGTAATTGGTGAAGAACGCCATGCGATGTACAGAATGAACTCTGATAAGCTGTTTGACTACTATGAGGTTGAACTGCAGGTGGATCGTGAAAAGATCATGTACTATTTCGAAGTACGTGCAGGAAAAATCATTTGCTTTTATGACTTGCGTGGTGTTGTAAAAGATGTAAATCCGGATTATTTCTTTACTATTATTCCCGGTTTTCACACACCGGATTGGGCAAAGGGTGCAGTTATGTATCAGATCTATGTGGATCGTTTCTGCAATGGTGACCCGGATAATGATGTATTAACCAATGAGTATCGTTATATTGGTGAGTGTGTAACAAAAGTAGATGACTGGTATAAGTACCCTGCAACCATGGGTGTGAGGGAGTTCTATGGCGGAGACCTGCAGGGTGTTTTGGATAAAATGGATTATTTGCAGGATCTTGGGATTGAGGTCATCTATTTTAACCCTCTTTTTGTATCGCCCTCTAACCATAAATATGATATTCAGGATTATGATTATATCGATCCCCATTTTGGTAAGATCGTTGACGATAAGGGAGAATTGCTGCAAGACTGGCAGAATGAAAACAAGGATGCCACCCGTTATATCAACAGAGTGACCAATCTGAAGAATCTGGAAGCAAGTAATGCACTTTTTGCAAAAGTAGTGGAGGAAGCTCATAAACGGGGCATTCGCGTGATTCTGGATGGGGTATTTAACCACTGCGGTTCCTTTAACAAGTGGTTGGATCGTGAGAGAATCTACGAGAATGCGGAAGGCTATGAAAAGGGGGCTTATGTGGATCAGAACAGCCCTTATCATAAGTACTTCCAGTTCTATGATCAAAACAGATGGCCTTACAATCCTTCCTACGACGGCTGGTGGGGACATGACACCTTACCAAAGCTGAACTACGAGGGTTCCCGAGAACTGTACGACTATGTTCTTCGCATAGGCAAAAAATGGGTATCTGAGCCCTACAATGCGGATGGATGGCGTCTTGATGTGGCAGCAGATCTGGGGCATAGTCCGGAATTTAACCACGGGTTCTGGAAGGATTTCAGAAATGCAGTGAAAGAAGCAAATCCGGAAGCTATCATTCTGGCGGAACATTATGGATGCCCCAGACCTTGGCTTTCCGGGGGAGAATGGGATTCCATCATGAACTATGATGCCTTTATGGAGCCGCTTACCTGGTTTCTGACAGGCATGCAGAAGCACAGTGATGAATATAGGCAGGATTTATTGGGCAATGCAGACAGCTTCTGGGGAGCTATGAATTACCACGGTGCAGACATTGCCATGCCCTCTACACTGACTGCAATGAATGAGTTGTCTAACCATGATCATTCCAGATTTTTGACAAGAACCAACAGAAGAGTGGGACGGGTTGCAAATTGCGGTCCGGAGGCAGCGAATCAGGGTGTTAATGTAGCAGTTATGCGTGAGGCAGTTGTGGTCCAGATGACCTGGCCCGGTGCGCCTACGATATATTACGGTGACGAAGCCGGTTTGTGCGGTTTTACCGATCCGGATAACAGACGAACCTATCCCTGGGGAAGAGAGGATCATGCACTGATCGCCTTCCATAAGGAGATGATCCGCATCCATAAGGCTTGTCCTGAACTGAAGACTGGTTCCTTGAAAAAGGTTGATGCAGATTATAATGTGATTGGATACGGACGTTTCAATGGCCGTGCCAGCACTTTGGTTCTGGTAAATAATAATGACCATGAGGTAACCAGAAGATTATCTGTGTGGTATCTTGATATTCCGAAAGAGTGTACGATGACCCGCCTGATGCTTACAACCAATCAGGGGTACACCACAGAAGAGGAAGAGATTCCGGTAATGTCAGGAAAAGTCGAGCTCGTTATGCCGCCCACCTCTGCTATTGTGGTAAGATACGAGAAATAATAATCGGCGGATAAAATGCTTGTCAATTAGTTTCTTATGTGATATAAAAATACTGTTGATGTTTTCTGCATCGCATGGGTGGATTCCCGAGTGGCCAAAGGGGACAGACTGTAAATCTGCTGCATTTTGCTTCGGTGGTTCGAATCCACCTCCACCCATTCCTGTTTATCAGGGTGTGCTGTATAACAGCATTTGCCAGTTGAGACAGGTTCTTCATTTGCCTGTCTTTCCACATGGACAAGCCGGCGTGGCGGAACTGGCAGACGCACAGGACTTAAAATCCTGCGGGACTAACC
>CALZKI010000066.1 GCA_945787995.1 uncultured Lachnospiraceae bacterium
ATTTGATTTGGAACAAATCAAATTTTTATGCTAATTCAGAGAAGTATTTGATTGTACGAACCATCTGAGATGTGTAGGAGTTCTCGTTATCATACCAGGAAACTACCTGAACAAGGTTGTCTTCACCAACCATTGTCTGTGTAGCATCAAAGATAGAACCATATGTGCTACCAACGATATCGGAAGAAACGATCTCATCTTCATTGTAACCGAAGGACTCTGTAGCTGCTGCTTTCATAGCTGCATTGATTTCTTCTTTCGTTACGGATTTCTCTACAGTAGCAACAAGGATTGTTGTGGAACCTGTAGGAGTAGGAACACGCTGAGCGGAACCGATTAATTTACCATTTAATTCAGGAATAACAAGACCGATAGCTTTAGCTGCACCTGTGCTGTTAGGAACGATGTTAACTGCACCTGCACGAGATCTTCTTAAATCGCCTTTTCTCTGAGGACCATCAAGGATCATCTGGTCACCTGTGTAAGCATGAATAGTGCTCATGATACCGGATTTGATGCCAGCCAGGTCGTTAAGAGCTTTAGCCATAGGAGCTAAGCAGTTTGTTGTACAGGAAGCTGCAGAGATGATTGTATCGGAAGCTTTTAATGTCTTATGGTTTACATTGTAAACGATTGTAGGAAGGTCATTTCCAGCAGGAGCGGAAATAACTACTTTACGAGCACCTGCGTTGATGTGTGCCTGTGCTTTTTCTTTGCTTGTATAGAAACCGGAGCACTCTAATACAACGTCAACCTTTAACTCGCCCCAAGGACAGTTGTTTGCATCGGGCTCTTTGTAGATCTTCAGTGTTTTGCCATCAACTGTGATTGTGTCTTCACCAGCGGATACTGTATCTGCTAAAGCATATTTACCCTGTGAAGAATCATATTTTAACAAGTGAGCCAACATTTTAGGGCTTGTTAAATCGTTGATTGCAACAACTTCGTATCCTTCTGCACCAAACATCTGTCTGAATGCAAGACGACCGATACGGCCGAATCCATTAATTGCTACTCTTACTGCCATTTTTAGATTTCCTCCTAAAAATAAAATATATTTTTTCTGCCGTCCAAAATTCTATTACATCGTAAAGAACCTCGAATGGGCAGAATTTTGTCAGCACCACTATTGTAACCAACTTGTCCGCAAAATTCAAGGTGAAATATGGAAAAAATCGCGTTCCCCCACAAAAAAACATAAAAATGCACAAAATAACAAATAATCTCCCATTTTTACATGGAATTTTCCATAAAAACCGCATGGACAATCCCTGCTCCTTCCATTAAAATAAAGCCTATACAAGAATACAAAATAAAGGAGAAAAAACATGGCAATAACAGCTGATTATCATTTACATTCTTCCTTCTCCGGAGATTCCCGGGCAGACATGGAGGAAATGATTCAGAAAGCCATTTCATTGGGCTTAAAAAATATCTGTTTCACAGAACATATGGATCTGAATTTCCCCGTGGATGACCAAAATCCGGCAGGAAAATGGGAGGTTAATGTGGACTCCTATCTGTTTGATCTGCTAAAACTGAGAAACAAATATATCAACGAAATCTATGTCGCATTCGGACTGGAGTTGGGTTTACAGCCTGACATTGTCAGACAGAATGTCCGTGTTGCCAAAGATCATGATTATGATTTCATTATTGCTTCCCAGCACCTTGTAAACGGAAAAGATCCCTACTACCCTTCCTATTTTGAAGGTCGTTCCAAAGAGAACGCCATCAAAGAGTATTTTGAGGGTATCTATGAAAACATCCGTGCTTACAGTAACTTTGATGTATTTGGTCATTTGGATTATGTAGTCAGATATGCACCCGGTAAGGATGATGGTTACGCATACGAAACCTACAGAGAGATTCTGGATTCCATTTTAAAACGATTGATTGACAGAGAAAAAGGCATTGAGCTGAATACAAGTGCTATTTTCGAAGGCATGAAGGAAATGCATCCCTCCGTGGAAATTCTGAAACGTTATAAAGAATTAGGCGGCGAAATCATTACCATCGGTTCCGATGCCCATCAGGTAGAGCATGTGGGACGCGGATTGGACAAGGCACGCGACATTTTACTGGATTGCGGCTTCGAATATTACACTACTTTCGATGCCCGCATTCCGGTTCAGCATAAGATTTTCTAGAATGACTCCATAACATAGAAACATAGGGACGGGGCTTGTTGCCACACGTAATACCGTGGCAAAAGCCCCGTCCCTATGTTTCTATACCCTATGTTTCTGTCCCATCATGTTTCCGCTTCCCACGCATACTACCGCAGTTTACGAAGGTGGGCTACAGCATCAGCCAGTTTCTTCACCGCATAGGTCAATTCCTCCCGGGTGTTTTCCTCGCCTAACGTAAACCGGATGGATTGTTTTGCTTCCTCTTCGCTTCTTCCAATGGCACGCAGAACGTGGGATGCATCCGAAGCCGAACTGGTACAGGCAGATCCGCCGGAGGCACAGATACCCTCATGATTCAGGTGCAGCAATAATGCCTCACTGTCAACACCTCTGATCAATACATTCAAATTCCCCGGCATCCGAGCCCCCATAGAACCATTTACTTCCACCCCTTCTATGGTTTCTGAAATATCCTTCCAGAAGCCATTTCGAAGTATTGATAAAGAAGATTTTTCACACAACGCATTCAGGTCTTGATACTCAATTTTACTCACGGCATCTTCCATGGCCGCCGCCATTCCAACAATGCCGGCCACGTTTTCCGTACCGGCTCTCCTGCCCCGTTCCTGTCCGCCTCCGTGCATAAAGATATCAGTCTGTATTCCCTGTCGCAGATACAAAAAACCAATGCCCTTTGGCCCGCCGAATTTGTGCGCCCCGGCACTTAACATATCAACCTGCAGTTCCTGCACCGAAACAGGAATATGACCCACCGCCTGTACGGCATCGGTATGAAAAACGACCCCATATGTATGGGCAACCTTCGCCAGATCCTTTACCTGCTGTATGGTTCCGATCTCGTTGTTGACCATCATAACAGACACCAACAGTGTGTTCGGTCGAATGGCTTTTTCCAGCTGCAAGGGCGTAATATACCCTTCTCTTGTGGGCTGCAAATAGGTAACCTCTACGCCCCAATTTTCCAACCACCTCATGCATTCCAGAACTGCATGGTGCTCGAAAGAAGAAGTGATCACATGGATCGATTCCCCACAGGTACCGGCTTGGGATTCCATCATACGTTTTCTCAGGGCAGTTGTCACAGTACCAAGAACAGCCCAATTATCAGCCTCTGTTCCACCGGAAGTAAAATAGATCTCATTGGCCTGCGCTTCCAACAAAGCCGCGATCTTTTTCCTGCTCCGGTTTACTGCCTTTTTCGCCTGCACGCCATAAGAATAGATGCCTCCCGGATTGCCAAACTGTTCTCTCAAATATGGTTGCATGGCCTGAAAAGCTTTCTCTGATAAAGCAGTTGTTGCTGCATGATCCAAATATATATTTTTTAAAACATCTGTCATATCAGTACCCCATCATAACAAACTTCATGCATGTAAGCTTTACTTCGTCCATATATTGATAGAAAGAATACGCATAACCATGTTCCGATACATGGTGTGGGAGAATTCCTTGAAAAAAAGTCGCACAGCAAGTATCCCCCGTTATATGAATCATCCACTGGTAAAAGGAACCTTCTTCCTTTCCCTTGCAGGCATATTGAGTAGAATCATCGGATTCCTGTTTCGTATATTTTTCAGCCGAAATTTTGGTGCGGAAGCCATGGGAATTTATCAGATGATTCTCCCGATCCTGGCTCTTTCCTATGCTTTTACTTCCTCCGGTCTGCAAACAGCAATCTCCAAATTGGTTGCCGAACACACCGACAATGCGTCTGAACAACATAAACAATTATACACAGGCATCTGCCTCTCCCTGTTTTTGTCCGCGTTAGCCTGTGGATATCTGTATTTTCGGGCAGATTACCTGAGCATACATCTTCTGAACGAGCCCCAAACCGCCTCCCTGCTCCGCATCGGAGCTCTGTCAATTCCCCTGGCGGCCATCCACGGTTGTGTATGTGGATATTTTTATGGCATCAAAAAAGCATTTGTACCTGCCATATCACAATTGCTGGAACAGCTTGTCCGGGTGGGAAGTATCTGTTTTCTTTTCTATATCATAAAAGGAAATAACCGGGAGCCTTCCATTAACCTGATCGCCCTGGGATTGACCTTTGGTGAGGCAGCCTCCATGCTGTTTTCCCTGCTGTTCTTTTGTCTGTCCCCTTCCGTTCGACACGTAAGAATGTCTCCGGACATCCAAAGTATCAAACCGGGTTTTAAACGGAGCCGGGCTTTACTTGGTCTAGCCATACCACTGTGTTCTACCAGAATTGCCATCCATTTTCTGCAAAGCATTGAAGCTTCCGCTTTGCCCGCATGCCTGGTGCTATATGGTTACACACACAGCGAATCCCTAAGCCTCTACGGCATTCTGACAGGTATGAGTCTGCCGGTAGTACTTCTGCCTACAGTCCTGACCGGTTCTATTGCCGTGATGCTGTTGCCCATCATTTCCGAGGCCAAAAGCACAGGAAACCTGCAGAAGGTTAAAACCTCTATTGAACTGTCCATACGCTACAGTCTATATGCCGGTTCTGTCTGCACACTGCTGTTTTGCATTCTGGGCAAAAGCGTGGGTAGCATTCTTTTCCACAACGAATTGTCCGGTCATTATATTCAGGTTCTTGGTTTTCTTTGCCCCTTTATGTATATTGCAGGCACATTAACCAGTATCATGAACGGTCTGGGCAAAACGGTTACCACATTTTTCATCAGCAATCTGTCTATGCTTGTCCGTCTTGCGATGGTGTACTTTTTTGTACCCGTTTATGGTATGGAAGGATACCTGTGGACGATTCTTGCAAGCCAGATCTTACAGACGCTGCTTTGTGTCATTTACTGTAAACAGGTAGTCATCAGAAGGGTCGATCATAGGTCGAACCGGAAAAGCAGCCCACTTCTTCCTTCACCAACTCCGTAGTTCCTTCCAGTGGATACTCTACCCCGGGTACGCCGATTAAATATGCCGTTAAGGGTGTGATGATCTGTTTGACAGAATCACTGTAAATGGTGTATTTGCCATTGATCACATCATAGGTATTGATCATCAGATCACCGGAAAACTGTTTCTGTGCTTTCTCGTAAGTATCCTTGGAAAAAACATCTGCTTCGGTGTACAGATCCTCTGCTCCATACAGGTGCAGCAGTTCATGTGCATAAACCGCAGGGGTTTCGTATTCCAGCGTCTTACTATACATATCGCGCAGATACAAAAGGCAGCTTTCATCCCAGGTTTTCACCCCGTCATCGATGAAATGCATACTGGAATAGGAGCAACCCTCATGTGCCAGAAAGAACAGAAAGCCTACGCTGTCTGCCTGATACTTTTCCATTAGTTCTCGTACAGGCAGTGTGGCAATCCATGCATCCTCCAGATCATCAATCTCCCGTTCCTTTTCCGTTGTTACATAGGCAGGAATATTTTCTTCCAGCTTAATATGGAACAACAGATCCTCATGTTCTTCCACATCATAGATGAGCTGTATCTGTGTATCATATTTCTCCCGAAGTTCTTCTTCCAGGAAGGAATATGCAATCTTTTTCACACGATTGGTAACCTGTATGTCTTCTTCGGTCCACTGATAATCCGGCTCTTCCAGATACACGCTGAGCAAAAGCGTTCTATCTGTAATAAAGCCCACGCTTCCCTGCCGCCTTTCCATCCACGCCTCAAAAGAATCATATTTTCCAAGGAACAGACTTGTCTTAGGAGTATCCTCTTCCGGTTCAGTGCCTTGATCCGAAGTTTTTTCATCCGTTCCGGTACCATTCACAGTATTCTCTGTTTCTACTCCGGTCACACGATTATCTGTTTCTACTCCGGTCACAGAATTCTGTGCCCCATCGGAACAGCCGCATACCAATAAGCCTGCCAGCAAAACTGCAGGGAAAAGTATCTTTCTCATTCTTTTACAGGTGCTTCTGTTTCGTTTTGTTCCGCAAATCATTCGTTCTTCTCTCATGTCTCACCCTTTTTGTGACTTTTCCTCGTTATTTCTATTTTTGATACACCCTACATATTTCTACATTGATACACCGAAACATTCTTGCATGTGGCACCACTTTACTCTATAATAGGAACGCACTGTGCATAAACGAAATAAGCTCTGCTTATTTCGTTTAGTATAGCACACCGGAAGGAGTAATGATATGTCATTCAAATATGTTGCCCAATTACCTTCACCAAAGGAGATCATCGAACAGTACCCACTGGCTTCGGAGTACACCGCTCTGAAAAAACGTCGGGATCAGATGATTGCTGATGTATTGTCCGGTAAAAGCGACAAATTCCTTGTCATCATCGGTCCCTGTTCCGCAGATAACGAGGATGCTGTATGCGACTATATCAGCCGTCTGGCGAAAGTAAATGATAAGGTCAATGATAAATTGATTTTGATCCCCCGAATTTATACAAACAAACCGCGCACTACCGGAGAGGGCTACAAAGGAATATTCAGTCAGCCTGACCCTGAAAAAAAGCCCGACTTTACCGCAGGTTTGATTGCCATGAGAAAAATGCACATTCGTGCCATTCAGGAATCCGGCTTAACAGCTGCTGACGAAATGCTTTATCCGGACAACTGGGGTTACGTGGAAGATATTCTTTCCTATGTTGCGATTGGTGCACGTTCCGTGGAGGACCAGCAGCACCGCTTAACCGTCAGTGGTTTTGATGTAGCATCCGGCATGAAAAACCCTACCAGCGGCGACTTTTCCGTTATGCTGAATTCGGTATACGCTGCACAACATCCCCACTCTTTTACATACAGAGGTTATGAAGTGGAGACCACCGGTAATCCACTGGCTCATACAGTTCTTCGTGGTGCGGTGAACAAGCACGGAAGAAGCCTGCCCAACTACCACTATGAAGATCTGGATACATTGATGAACCTGTATGCCGAACGTGATCTGTTGAATCCTGCCTGTGTCATTGATGCTAACCACAACAATTCTAATAAACAATATCTGCAGCAGGTTCGTATTGTCAAAGAAGTTTTGCACAGTCGTCGCTTGAATCCCGACATCAGAAACCTGGTCAAAGGTGTCATGATAGAAAGCTACATCGAAGAAGGCTGTCAGCCTGTTGGTGGTGGCACTTACGGGAAATCCATCACCGATCCTTGTCTGGGATGGGAAGATTCCGAAAGACTACTGTACGATATTGCGGATTTATGTTAAGAATACTGTTTGCCACATTATTCCACTGCAAAAGCGTCCGCATCCTTTCGGAACATTTTTAACGTTATAGAAATTTCCAAGGAATTTCCTATAATGTACAAAACACGTTGTAGCGATACAACGTGTTTTTTCATAACTACCTATCCTCTTGGATGTGCTTTTGCATACACATCTCTCAAATGCGTGTGTGATAAGGATGCATAAATCTGTGTTGTGGAAATATCCGAATGCCCCATCATCTCCTGCACGCTTTTAAGGTCAGCACCATTTTCAACCAAATGTGCCGCAAAAGAATGCCGTAATGTGTGCGGCGTAATATCAGATTGAATACCGGCTTTCTTCGCATAAGACTTAATCAGTTTCCAAAAGCCCTGCCGACTCATAGGCGTTCCGGAACAATTCACAAACAAAATGTCAGACTCCTGTTTCTCCAGCATGGCACTTCTGATCCCGTCCAGATATCGAACCAATGCTTTTTTAGCTGCATTGCCAAAGGGAATAATTCTTTCCCTGCCTCTATCTCTGCAAACCATAAAGTTCATGTTTAGATTAATATCGGAAACCTTTAATGAAATAAGCTCACTAACCCTGATACCTGTGGCATAAAGCAACTCCAGCATGGCCTTGTCTCTGATTTCTTTGGGAGAATCTCCGGAGGGCTGTTCCAACAGACGTATAACTTCTGCGCTGGTCATAATGGAAGGCAGGTGCTTCTCTATTTTTGGTGATTTCAAATGTACGGAAATATCTTCCTTCAGCAGTTTTTCATCAACAAGAAAATGTACGAAGGCTTTGATGGACGCAATATTTCTGGAAATGGTAGCTGCTTTAAATTGCTGTTCCTTCAAAGAATCCACATAAGCAGCCAGATCTGCGCCTGTCATTTGAGAAACCTCCTGTATTCCTCTGGCTTCCATAAACCGGGCTACTTTCTCCAGATCTCTTCGATAGGACAGCTCTGTGTTCAGAGAAGTATTCTTCACATTATGTAAATTTATTATAAACAGTTCAATACTTTTTTTCATGAACAAAAGCCTTCCCAAACACATGATTTATGTAACCGACTTATGATTCATTATACCCATGAACCTATAGAAAAGCAAACCATTTTTCCCGTTTTTTCAAGCATTTTCGGCATTTTCGACCCGCCTTCAACATATCGTTTCACTTACAAATTATGTCTACTATATGTAGTATTTTCCATACAAGACTAAATAATCTTACTCACAACATTGAGCACCCATAAGTTTACATAACTTTCCAAATATACCCCGATCAAAAAGAAAGCCAGGTATTTTAGTCCTTTCACGAGAATAGCGTGCTGCTCTCTCCCTCCGGTAAACAATCGAATCAGTCCAACATAGGCAGGAATCAGAAATACGATTTGCGGCATTACCGCCGCTATGGAAATCCATAATCCATTCCATCCGTACTGCAAAAGTGATAAAGAAATCAAAGACCCAAAGGCATACCCCAATACGCTCCAGTAAAACAGATAAATACGATCCTTCCATATGGTAAAAGAAAAGACCAAAAAAAGAAACAGCCACTTAAGTCGTTTCAGAAGTATCCGAAAAAAAAGCTGTTTCTTTTGAATCATCATATATGGAATTTGCAACAGGAGTTCCCGATTCAGCAGGCAGCTGTCGGTTCTGGGTGTTTTTGCTGTCATCAGGATAATCACGGTAGATAATACCGCTCCTATTCCAAAGCTTAATATTCCAAAAATCTTTTTTCGTTGAAAACGAATCACCTTTACTCCGTCTGCCTTTTTGGGGGCATTACTTGTCTTATTGCAATGTATGCTTTATTGCACATATTTATTCTTGTAAGCCAGAATAGCAGCCACAGTTTTAGAGTCCTGTATCTCACCGGCGTATATTTTCTCGCACAGTTCATCTACGGTATATGCTTCCGATTCTATAAACTCATCTTCATCCAGGTCCTGCGTACCGGGAACAAGATTTCTGGCCACATAGATGTCAATCTTTTCATTACAAAAGGCTACTGTAGTTCGAATGGTTAACAGTAGTTCCAAATCATCACTGAAAAAGCCTGTTTCTTCTTTCAGTTCCCTTGCTGCTGCTTTCATTGTGGGCTCATCCGGACCATCCAGACCTCCTGCCGGAATCTCCAGTGTTTCCCGATCCAGTGCGTTACGATACTGTCTCACCATCAAAAGTTTGCCATCTGCTGTAACAGGAACTACCGCAGCCGCTCCCTGGTGACCAATATAATCAAATTCTACAATTTTACCTTCAGGAGTACGCAGGGTATCCTTATACAAACTGATAATATGTCCTTTATGAACCAATTCCCGATCCAATCTTTCAAATTTATCCATTTTAGGTCTCCTTAATTCGATAACTCCTCGTCGTTATTGACGGCAAGA
>CALZKI010000067.1 GCA_945787995.1 uncultured Lachnospiraceae bacterium
GGAATATAAAAAGGCTACAATGTCCTGCTAGCAGTCCATGTAGCCTTTATTATATTCCGCGTTCGTGCTATTCGTTCATCTTTGCGAGCTTTGCTGTCTGGTCTGCAGTAATGCAGGCATCGATGATTTCCTGAATATCACCATTCATGATTTTGTCCAGTTTATATAAGGTCAGATTGATTCTGTGGTCTGTTACTCGTCCCTGGGGGAAGTTGTAGGTTCTGATCTTCTCTGACCTGTCACCGGTACCGATCTGACTCTTTCTCATTTCTGCTTCCGCATCATGTCTCTGTTGCTGCTCCAAATCATACAATTTGGCTTTCAATAAGTTGAACGCCTTTTCTTTATTCTGTAATTGGGATTTCTCTGTCTGGCTGTAGATTACGATTCCTGTAGGGTAGTGTGTCAGACGCACTGCAGAGTCTGTTGTATTAACGCACTGACCACCGTTTCCGGAAGCTCTCATGACGTCGATACGTACATCTTTGTCTTCGATGACAATATCGATATCTTCATCTACTTCAGGCATAACTGCCACGGAAATGGTAGAGGTATGAATACGTCCGCCACTTTCGGTTTCAGGCACACGCTGTACACGATGTACACCGCTCTCGTATTTCATCTTGGAGTAAGCACCCTGTCCGATGATCATGAAGGTTACTTCCTTCATACCGCCGATACCGATCTCATCTACACTGTTCAGTTCTACCTTCCACCGCTGGCTCTCTGCATAGTGCACATACATACGATAGATTTCAGCAGCAAAAAGAGCTGCTTCGTCTCCGCCTGCACCGGCTCTGATTTCCACGATGACGTTTTTATCATCGTTAGGGTCTTTGGGAAGCAGAAGGATTTTCATTTCATTTTCCAACTGTTCCACACGTTTTTTTGCATCAGAGAGTTCTTCCTTCAGCATCTCTCTCATATCTTCATCCGACTCTTCTTCCAGCATAACAAGGCTGTCTTCAATATCCTGCTTGCTCTGTCTGTATTCCTTGTATGCTTCTACAAGTGGCGTCAGATCACTTTGTTCCTTCATAAGTGCACGGTAACGAGACTGGTTGTCTGTCACACCGGGCTCGCTCAACTCGTTCATGATTTCATCATAGCGGTTGATTAACGCGTCTAATTTGTCAAACATCTGGTTACCTCCGTTTGATTTCCGATATTATTTCACTCGAGGATCTTACTCCGACTGAAGTATCCCCCTATATCCACTGACCACTCTATCCAGACCGGCATAATCACGATAAACCGTAACTTCTTTATATCCGGCCTGCCTCATCAGTTCAGAAACCGATAAGCCCTGGTCATATCCTATTTCAAATAGCAAATACCCGCCGGGTGTCAGATAATCCCGGGAGTCTTCTATTATTTTTCTGTAAAAATAAAGTCCGTCTTCTGTTCCGTCAAGTGCCAGCCTTGGCTCATGATCCCTTACTTCAGGCATCAGTTTTTCAATTTCTTCTGTGGCAATGTAAGGGGGATTGGATACGATCAGATCAAATCGTCCTTCCACCTGATCAAACAGATCACTGTGTACAAACTTCACCCTATCCTCTAACGTCAAAAGAGAAGCGTTCTCTCTTGCCACCTGTAAAGCCTGTTCCGATACATCAACACCAACACCGGTACAATCATTGGAATAATGAAGCAAACTCAACAAAATACAACCGGATCCTGTACACATGTCCAACACACGCATCCCCTCATGGAGATATTTCATAGCCTCCTCCACAAGGATCTCTGTGTCCTGTCTGGGAATCAGCACATGTTCGCTGACCCGAAACCGCAACCCCATGAAATCCTGTTCACCGGTCAAATGTTGTAAGGGAATTCTCCTACTTCTCTTTTCAATCAACGAAGCATACGTCTCCGCCTGATTCACATCCACTTCCAAATCCGGATGTACAAGCAACGTATTTCTGTCTGTACCGCACACATATTCCAGAAGAAGTCTGGCATCCAGTTCATACTCCGGAACTTCCGCTTCCATCAGCTTTTCACAACCATAGTGATACACAGACCTGTATTGATAATCCATAAACTTCATGCCTATCCTCACTGGGGAGAAACTTTTTTCAATCAGAAACCGTGTCGTCTCCCGGCACTTTGGCTGCTTCCTCCTCTTCCTCCATCACCTTGGAAGAATCGTAATCATCTGCCCAGGTTTCGTCCACTTCATAGCCGAACTCATCCTTCAGGTACCTTTTCCAGTCAAAAACAGCTTCCACTGCTGCAATGGCAACTTCTACCATATCAGGCGTAGGCTCTTTTGTGGTCAAACGCTGCAACAGCATTCCCGGTGCCGAAATGATACGAATCAGGAAATTATCACTTCTTCCTGCCAGGCGGAGCACTTCATAGGAAATACCTGCAATCACTGGAATCAAAGCAATACGGAGCAATACCTTAAGTGCCATATTGTCCACTCTGATAAAGAAGAACAAAATAACGCTGATAAACATCACAAACAACAGAAAGCTTGTGCCGCATCTTCTGTGCAGTCTGGAATTTCTCATAACATGCTTCACAGTAAGCGGTCTGCCCTTTTCCAGGCAGTTAATACACTTATGCTCCGCACCATGATACATATAGGTGCGGCGGATATCCTTCATCAGAGAAATGCTTAATACATAAATCAGGAAAATAAGAATACGAATGACACCTTCTATGATTGCCAGCAAAGAGTCGTTTCTTACATAATCCTTCAGCAGATTAGTCAGATAAAAAGGCAACAGCATAAAAATGCCAATGGCGAAAACCAACGCACATACAAACACGAGCGTAGACATCAATGTTTCGCCGTGGCCTTTACTGACCTTATCTAAAGAAGCATCCACCTTAGACTCCGGTTCCTTTTCATCCTCTTCCTCGTAAAAAGAAGCCGAGTAATTCAAAGTCTTCATCCCCAGAATCAAAGAATCCACAAAATTAAAAACGCCACGGACAAAAGGCAGATTTCCTATCTTCTTTCCGTGTGTGATTCCCTGGTAGTTATCCACTTCAACTTCAATTTCACCATTTGGCTTACGAACTGCTACTGCATAGCGTTCCTTATTTTTCATCATAATACCTTCCAGAACCGCCTGTCCGCCGATTCCGGAATAGTGTTTCTCTCTTTTCTTAGCCATATTTGCCTCAATACCTTTTAAAAAAGGTTGAGATTTTATTAACCTCAACCTTCTTAAACCAAATTTATTAATTCATGCCGTATTTCTTGTTGAACTTATCGATACGTCCACGAGCCTGAGCAGCTTTCTGCTGGCCTGTATAGAATGAATGACATTTGGAACATACTTCAACGTGGATTTCAGGTTTTGTAGAACCTGTCACAAATGTGTTACCACAGTTGCAAGTAACAGTTGCTTGATAATAATTTGGATGTATTCCTTCTCTCATGATGAACTCCTTCCGTTCCGCCGTATGTCGGCAATTACTTTCTACCTTTTCCGCATATGCAGATACTAATTACTAGCTCTCATCCCTTGCTGTCCATAAAACAGCGTTATCATATTATCATAGAAGATATCCGTTTGCAAGTCTTTTTTCCGGCATTCATGCTATATTTTTTCAGCACTTTCGCAATATTTTTTGCACTTGCACGATATCTTTTTTTGGCACTCATCCAATATTGGTAAAAACTCTGTGCAAAAAGAGAGCAATGCAGATAGAATCCATGAGTTTCAGGTTATCAGATATATTTCATCTTCATCACGGAATGCACCAATTCCATGTTGTTTCTGGTCTTGGAGAAACGATCCAGAATACGGTCTACTGCTTCATCTGCTTTATATTCATTCAGGCACTTACGAATGATGGAGATTGCTTCCATCTCTTCCTGGGAGAGAAGCAGATCTTCTCTTCTGGTTCCTGATTTCGGAATATCAATGGCAGGGAACACTCTCTTTTCGGACAATTTTCTGTCCAGAACCATTTCCATGTTACCGGTTCCCTTGAATTCCTCGTAGACCACATCATCCATCTTACTTCCCGTATCTACCAGTGCGGTTGCAAGAATGGTCAGGCTGCCACCTTCACGCATATTTCTTGCTGCACCGAAGAATCGCTTCGGCATATGTAAGGCTGCCGGGTCCAAACCACCGGACAGGGTTCTTCCGCTTGGTGGAACAGTCAGGTTGTACGCTCTTGTCAGTCTGGTAATGCTGTCCAGAAGAATCATTACATCTTTTTTGTGCTCTACCAGTCTCTTGGCTCTTTCAATTACCATTTCAGAGACACGTTTATGATGCTCCGGCAGTTCATCAAAGGTGGAATAAATCACTTCCACATTGGGTCCTTCAATGGCTTCCTTAATATCGGTAACTTCCTCCGGACGCTCATCAATTAACAGAATGATCAAATGCGTCTCGGGGGAATTCTTCTTTACAGATTTGGCTACTTCCTTCAATAATGTTGTTTTACCCGCTTTTGGAGGAGATACGATCATACCTCTCTGGCCTTTACCTACAGGGCTTAATAAATCCATGATACGCATTGCAACAGAAGCGCCGGGTGTCTCCAATCGGATACGTTCATTTGGGAAAATAGGTGTCAGGTCTTCGAAATTGGGTCTCTTGGAAGCCACATCCGGTGCATATCCGTTGATACTTTTTACATAAAGCAATGCACTGAATTTCTCCGCCTGGGTTTTCACTCTTGTATTTCCGGTCAGGATATCACCGGTTTTTAAGTTGAAACGTCTGATCTGGCTGGGTGCCACATAGACATCATTTTCGCCGGGCAAAAAGTTCTCACAACGAATGAACCCATATCCGTCAGGCATAACCTCCAGGATACCGTGTGCCTGTGTACCGCTGTCTAATTCAGCCGGATATTTCCCTTCTTCCTGGACCATATTCTTCTGTCCGTTTTCCTTGTCAGACTGCTCGTAACGAACCGGTTCAACACCTTCGGTTCGCTCTGCCGCTTCCTTATCAGAAGCTTTCCTCTCGTCCTTCTTTGGTTCTCTGACCTCTTTCTTTTCAGGCGATTCATTTCTCTGTGCTGCAGTTTCTTCCTGCTGCTGGGCCATCTTCGCCTGCTTGTCCTTCTCATCCTGTACTAACATAGCTTCGATGAGTTCACTCTTTTTCATCGTGCTGCAGCCCTTGATTCCGCGCACCTTCGCTATAGCACGCAAATCGTTCACTGCCAATGTTTCATATTTTTCTCTCATGCATAACCTCCTGACTACAACAGCCAAACCATGGTGAATGAAATTACTGCTTTATCCTTGGGAAATGTATCGAACTGATACAAAATGAAATTACAGAAAACCATTTCCGATTCACTGTAAAAAACGATTCGTTACTGTTTCATTGCTAAAAGAATCAGCTACTGTCTGAACTATTTCCTTCAGACAGTAGCATTATACTTTGATTGTCAGAAAAAATCAAGAATATGTGAAAGAAAGTCAAGAACAACTTGTGAAAGGAACGTCAAGAGCAACTACTCAAGACCACTTAAGACAAACTTCATGACCACCGGTTCATGGTCAGAATACCGATAGCCTGTATTCAGTACTTCATAGGAAGTCACCTTTACATTATCCGAAACGATAAAGCCATCCAGCGTCACAGTCAGGGTTTCCCCCTCCTGATAGGGCTGATCCGTGTTTCTTCCGGAATCGTGCATATTGGCCAAAACCTCCGGGTCCAGATCATCTATTGGGAAATGTACCCCCTCAGCCAGCCTTGTTCTAGGTAGCGGCTGGGCCCATTCCATGGTAATCCGGGCACCTTCCGTGGCTTTCAGATCATGGTTAAAATCACCTCCGCAAATGATATAATTCCCCTTCTCCAATTCCTTTTCCATATCCTCCCGAAGCATACCAACCTGCCCTTCCCGTACAGACTCATCCATACCATAGGCAGATAAATGTACGTTATAAAAACAGATTTCCCTGCCGTTTTCCACAGGTACTCTGGAAACGGAATAGCACCTGTCATAATCCACTATTTTGTTAACGGAATCAGAAACCGGCAGACTTCGTCTGATTCCTTCCGTAATAGGATATGCGGAGAAGAACGCCAGCTCTGATTTATTCTTTCCGTGCGGTTGTGTTAAGGGATAAAAAAGGAAAGGAGAATCATAATTGACTGCTTCAGTCTCATAATAAGAAGAGAAGAAGTTTCTGATAATCTCATTCTCATTCACATGATAGGTCCTGGTTCCGTCAATATCGACTTCCTGCACACACATGAAATCCGGGTTCTGTTCCTGCATCAACAGGCTTGCACCGCTCACAGCAGCAAGCACACTGTCCTTGCTCTTGGCCCAGGAGGATACCCCTCCATCCATAAAGAAACTAAAATCAGGGGTATAGGCACCAAATCCGATATTATAAGAAATGGCGGTATATTCCTGCCCCACCTTTACAGGCTCCCTGACAACCGGCAGACCGGACTCAGCAGGCTGCACCACAGCCAGTTCCTGCATATCCGGAATTCTGTGATAGGAAAGAAATACGTAAGTGGCATAGAGTCCCAAAATCACCAAAAGCAGGGCTGCAACAGCACCTATTATTTTTAAACCAGCGAGAATTTGCTTTTTCATTTTGACTTAACCTCTTTTCGCAGGAAGGATTGTCCCACTTCGAAATTATGTTCCCGTCAAGACCTGTGTGTCTGTTGAAGACTATAGTGAGCCGTCGGTACTTAGGCTGTGTATTGTACAGCCTTATGTACCGTTACGGCGGAACTTTAAGCGAGAGCGTGTCTGAAACAGACATACAGGTCTTGACGGAACACAATTCCGAAGTGGGCGTTATAATTCATCTGCTTCTACTTTATATTACTTGCAGACAAACTTCAAATAGATTATGATAGACAGGTAAATGAAAGGAGCAAAAAACAATGACTATTAACGAAAGATCTCTTGAATTACACAAAGAATGGAACGGTAAGCTGGATACGGTTGCAAAGGCTTCCGTGAAAACACGTGAAGATTTGGCTCTGGCTTACACCCCCGGTGTTGCTGAACCCTGTAAAGTCATCGCAGAGGATAAAGAAGCAGCATATCAGTATACCTGGAAAGCCAACACAGTTGCTGTGGTTTCTGACGGTAGTGCAGTGCTTGGCCTTGGTAATATCGGTCCTCATGCAGCAATGCCTGTTATGGAAGGTAAAGCAGTTCTGTTTAAGGAATTCGGTGGCGTGAATGCCGTTCCCATCTGTTTAGATACACAGGATACAGAGGAAATCATCAAAGCAGTTACATGGCTTGCTCCCGGTTTTGGTGGTATCAACCTGGAGGACATCAGTGCTCCCCGCTGCTTCGAGATTGAGGAGCGTCTGAAAGCAACTCTGGATATTCCTGTATTCCATGATGACCAGCATGGTACTGCCATCGTTGTATTGGCAGGTATTATCAATGCATTAAAAGTAGTAAAGAAAGAAAAAGAAGCTTGTAAAGTGGTAATCAACGGTGCGGGAAGTGCAGGTGTTGCTATCGCAAAGCTTCTGTTAAACTATGGCTTCAAAACAATTCTTCTTTGTGATACAAAGGGTATCATCAACAAGTCCAATCCGAATCTGAACTGGATCAAGAAGGAAATGGCTGAAGTGACTAACCCCAATAACGAAACCGGTGTTCTTGCAGATGCAGTAAAGGGTGCAGATATTTTCGTAGGTGTATCGGCTCCCGGTGTGCTGACTCCCGAAATGGTGAAGACCATGAATCAGGATGCCATCATCTTTGCACTGGCTAACCCGGTTCCCGAGATCATGCCTGATATTGCCAAAGAAGCCGGTGCCAGAGTAGTTGGTACAGGTCGTTCCGACTTCCCCAATCAGGTCAACAACGTAGTTGCATTCCCCGGTATCTTCAAAGGGGCTCTGGAAGGACGTGCACCTCAGATTACGGAAGAGATGAAACTGGCTGCTGCTTTAGCCCTTGCAGATCTGGTTCCGGAAGACAAGCTGAATGAAGACAACATTATGCCGGAAGCATTTGACCCTCAGGTTGCTGATGTAGTTGCCGCAGCGGTGAAAGCACACATTCAGAAATAGTATCCATTTTTCTAGTCAGCCTGAATTTGTATGTGTTTATGATAGAAACACCGGAATGATCAGTAAGATAACTATGAACAATCAGAATCAGATTCCAAAGAGCTGGTATGGGAAACGATACTACTCTTTGGACGCTTACTGTAAAACTGTATATCAGGAGAAATTATATAAAATCGCCATTGATGCCGGCCTCACCTGCCCCAACAGGGATGGCAAACTTGATACACGCGGTTGTATCTTTTGCAGTGCCGGCGGCAGCGGCGATTTTGCCGTTTCAGGCAGGACTCACTCTTCTGTCAGCGAACAGCTTGAAGCCGGGAAAGCACTTTTTCATGGCAAACCGGTAGGCACCGGGTGGATTGCTTATTTTCAGGCGTATACCAATACCTATGGTTCGCCCGATTATCTGTATCGTATTTTCCATGACGCACTCTCCCACCCGGAGGTACGGGGCATATCCATTGCTACACGCCCTGACTGTCTGGGAGAAGAGATTCTGTCTCTTCTGAATACGCTTCTGCTTCAGTTCCCGGAAAAGTTTATCTGGGTAGAGCTTGGTCTACAGACTATGCACGAACAAACCGCTGCATTTATCAGGAGAGGATATCCCCTTAGCGTGTATGAAGAAGCGGTGACTAATCTGGTCAACATCTCTGTTCCGGTAATCACACACTTGATTCTGGGACTTCCCGGAGAACAGAAGGAAGATTTTCTGGCTACAATTTCCTATATGAATCGACTGTATGAAAGGCAGAAATTATTGGCACACCCACACCGGGCAATACCCATGTTTGGCGTGAAGCTTCAGCTTCTACACATTTTACGGCATACGGATTTGGATCTGCTGTATCAAAAGAATCAGGTCTCTGTTCTTTCAAAAGAAGATTACATTGACTGGCTGATTTCCGGTATAGAAACACTCTCTTCGGAAATCGTGATTCACCGCATCACCGGTGATGGGCCAAAGAATATACTGAGGGCTCCCTTGTGGAGTCTTGATAAACGCAATGTACTGAATTCCATTGCACACCAACTGAAGGTACAAGATACCTGGCAGGGAAAGGAATACCATGGCAGCACACACAACGGCACTCTATAAACTGATCATTCTCTATATGCTCAACCGCGTAGATTTTCCACTGACAAAAGCACAGATCTGCGAGTTCATTTTGGGGAAAGAATATACTAACTTTCTGACTTTGCAGGAATGCTTTGCAGAATTGATCGATGATGAGATGATTGTTGCCAAGTCCATGCGAAACCGCACCCACTTAACCATCACAGAGGAAGGAAAAAACACCCTTCACTACTTCGAAAATCAGATCAACCGTACCATCAAGGATGAAATCGACGAATACTTTTCCAGCAATTCCATGGAACTGCGCAATGAAGTATCCATTCTTGCCGATTACTATAAAGCCACTTCCGGAGAATACGAAGCCCATCTGCGAGCTATCGATAAGGGAATCACTTTAGTAGACATCACCATGTCCGTTACGGATGAGGAAACAGCCTCCTCCATTTGTCAGAACTGGGAAAAGAAGAACCA
>CALZKI010000068.1 GCA_945787995.1 uncultured Lachnospiraceae bacterium
TCATCGATATGTGGACAGAAGTTTTCTGCACCTACTACATCGTAGAAACCGGCTTTCTGCATCATAGACAGAGGCTGCGCCTGTACATGGGACATCACTAACGTGATGCCACGCTTCTTACAGGTTTCCATAATGCCTTCCAAGGTATGAAGAGCACTGATATCCATGGCAGGAACGCTTCTCATGCGAAGGATAACTACTTTGATGTCAGGGTCTGTAGAAATCTGCATAAATTTATCCGCTGCGGCGAAGAACATGGGACCATTGATTTCGTATACAAGGGTGTGCTTCGGTACTTTACGCAGACTGATCTTATCAGGGTCATTGTCTTCATCTATAGCGTCACCAAGATATTCCCAGCTCCTGATCTCCGCAACGTCGGACATTCTCTTTAGGAAGAGAAGTGCTGCCATAACAATGCCCACTTCGATAGCTACAACCAGGTCGAAGATAACGGTTAATACAAAGGTTACGGTCAGTACAGCAATATCACTCTTGGGAGATGACTTTACAAGACGCAGGAATTCTCTCCAACCGGACATGTTATATGCAACCTGGAACAGAATTGCCGCAATGGCAGGCATGGGAATCCAGGCAGCGTAAGGCATTAATACAACAAGAACGATCAACAGTGTAATGGAATGAACCATACCGGCGATAGGACTGCGACCACCGTTTTTCACATTGGCAGCTGTACGGGCGATAGCACCTGTAGCAGGAATACCACCAAAGAGAGCGGAAGTCAGGTTACCTGCACCCTGGGCGATCAGTTCCATGTTTGGCTTGTGGTGGGAACCGATCATACCATCTGACACCACGCAGGAAAGCAGGGACTCGATACCGGCCAGAACGGCAATGGTTAATGCATCCGGGAAAAGTGTTTTTACCATCTGCAGATCGAAATTTGGTATGGAAATGCCCGGAAGCTTGCTGGAAATGGTATATAAGTCACCGATTGTTTTTACATTCATGCGGAAGGCCTTTACCATCACGATGGATACGATAACAGCAATCAGTGAAGGGGGAATTTTATCGGTTAATTTGGGGAAGAAAATCAGAATCAATAGGCATACAGCACCCACTAGAAGAGCCTGCCAGTTGAAGGTGTTGATGCAATGAAAGCATTCCTCCAGCTTTTCCATGGTTTCAATGGGACTGTTTTCAAAAGTAAGACCCAGGAAGTCCTTGATCTGTCCGATGAAAATGGTCACAGCAATACCGAAAGTAAAGCCTGTGGTAATTGTATATGGGATAAAACGAATCAGATTACCAAGCTTTAAAAAGCCCATGATGATCAGAAGGATACCGGCCATGATGGTTGCAAGAATCAAACCATCCATACCGTTCTTTGCGACGATACCGGCTACGATGGTAGCAAACGCTGCTGTAGGACCGGCTATCTGTACCCGGCTGCCTCCTAAAAAGGAAATAACGAAACCGGCAAAAATGGCTGTGTAGATACCCTGTTCAGGACCTACCCCGGAAGCAAGGGCTAAAGCAATAGATAAAGGAAGTGCGATAATTGCAACGATGATACCGGCAATTACGTCTTTTACAAACTGCTCCTTGGTGTAGCTTTTCAATACTGAGAAAAGCTTTGGTGTAAATTGTTCCATGATCTTCTCCGTTCTGCGGAATTATGATGTCCGCCTGTACTTTTCTTTCTCCTCAATTTTGCTTATGGAATAAGCATTGCAGTGCCTTTCGTGAAATATAGAGAATGGCACCGAACAGTTCCTATCGTAGCATAATTAGAGAGCACAACCAATATTTGTTTCGTAGAAAGTAATAAAATAAGAAGAAACATTTTAGTTAGAATCTACAAAACAGCTTTGCTTTCTGCTTCTGATTTGAATAATCCTGCGCCTGGTGCTATACTGATTAAGATTGGTGTATAATTCGCAACGAAAGTCAACGAGGAGGTTTTTTGATGGGTATTATTACAAGATTTAAGGATATTATGGCAGCAAATTTTAATGCACTGCTGGAAAAAGTGGAAGATCCGGAGAAGATGATCGACCAGTATCTTAGAAATCTGGAAGAGGATCTGGGAGAGGTTAAAAAAGAGACAGCATCTGTTATGGCAGATGAAAAGAGTGCAAAAAGAAAATTGGACGAATGTACAGCTGAGATCGCCAAAATGGGTGAGTATGCCAGAAAGGCTGTTGTATCCGGCAATGATGAGGAAGCAAAAGCATTTTTAAGAAAGAAAGCAGACTTAACAGAGCAGCAGGCTGTTTTGCAGGGACAGTATGACCTGGCATGCAGCAATTCCCAGAAGATGCGTCAGATGCATGACAAACTGGAAACAGATATTGCTTCTCTGAAGACAAGAAGAGAAACCTTAAAAGCAAAGGTGAAGCTGGCAGAGACACAACAGAAGCTGAATCAATTGGGTTCCGGAATTGAGAGTGCCGGAAACAACATGGCTGCATTCGAAAGAATGGAAGAAAAAGTAAATAAGATGTTAGACGAAGCTGATGCCATGGCTCAGTTGAACGAAGCAGGTGCTTCCGATGATATTGAGAGTCTGACTCAGAAATACGATGCAGACAGCAAGGCATCTGAAGTGGATGATGAGCTGGCAGCACTGAAGGCTGAAATGGGACTGGCCTGATAGAGTAGTGATGAATGCAGCACCGCCGGTTACACGGCGGTGTTTCTGTTTGATGCACAGCTGCCGGAAGGCATGCATGTCTGAATAAGAACAACATTCTACACAGGAGTATGAAATAACATGAGCATTTACGATACACTAAATGACAAGCAGAAAGAGGCAGTGGAATATACGGAGGGTCCCCTTCTGATTTTGGCCGGAGCCGGTTCCGGAAAAACCAGGGTACTGACACACAGAGTCGCGTGGCTGATTGACGAACTGGGTGTAAATCCATGGAATATTATGGCAATTACCTTTACCAACAAAGCAGCCGGCGAGATGAGGGACCGTGTGGATCAACTGGTAGGCTACGGTTCAGAAAGCATCTGGGTATCCACCTTCCATTCTACCTGTGTACGATTTCTGCGCAGACATAGCGACAGAATCGGATATGATACAAATTTTACAATCTATGATACGGATGATCAGAAGACAGTCATCAAGGATGTTTGCAAGCGTTTACAGATAGATACAAAGCAATTAAAAGAGCGCACCATCATGAATGCCATATCCTCCGCAAAGGATGAACTGATTACGCCGGAGCAATTCTATCTGAATGCCGCCGGTGATTATCAGCAGAAGCGTATTGCCCAGTGTTATATGGAATATCAGGCGACATTAAAAAAGAGCAATGCTTTTGACTTTGATGATCTGATCATGAAAACGGTAGAACTTCTAAAAAACAACGAAGATGTTCTGGAAGGGTATCAGAGACGGTTCCGATATATCATGGTAGATGAGTATCAGGATACCAATACAGCTCAATTTGAGCTGATACGTTTGTTGGCCGGTGGATATCGCAATCTCTGTGTAGTGGGTGATGACGATCAGTCTATCTACAAATTCAGAGGAGCAAACATCCGGAATATACTGGATTTTGAATCTGTATATCCGGAAGCGAAGGTGATCAAACTGGAACAGAATTATCGCTCCAGGGGAAGAATATTGGATGCTGCCAATGCGGTGATTTCCCATAATATCGGAAGAAAAGAAAAGGCACTTTGGACCGATAAGGGTGAGGGCGAAAAGATTCACTTTATTCAGTTTGATACTGCCTATGATGAAGCGGATTACATTATTAAGGATATCAGGCAAAAGGTACAGGAACAGGAGAAGAGATATGATGATTTTGCTGTTCTGTATCGTACCAATGCCCAGTCCCGTCTCCTGGAGGAACGATGCATTTTTGCAGGCGTACCTTATAACGTGGTAGGCGGTACCAATTTCTATTCCAGAAAAGAGATCAAAGATGTTCTGGCATATCTGAAGACTATTGATAATGGACGGGATGATATTGCTGTCAAGAGAATCATCAATGTGCCAAAGCGCGGTATTGGTGCCACAACCATCAATAAGGTACAGGACTACGCGGATCTGCATGAGATTAGTTTCTTTCAGGCACTGGAAGAAGCAGACAGGATTCCAACACTGGGAAAAGCGGGTGTGAAGCTGGAACCTTTCGTCACATTGATCAGAAGCTTCAGAACCAAGGCAAAAGAGTATGGTCTTGGCAGATTGATGCAGGATATTCTGGATACCACGGGATACCTTGCTTATCTGGAGGAATCAGAAGAAGAGGATGCTGAGGATCGTATAGAAAACGTGGATGAACTGCTGAACAAGATGATTGATTATGAGGATTCTGCAGAAGAGCCTACCCTCAGTGGCTTCCTGGAAGAGGTCGCTTTGGTGGCAGACATTGATTCGGTAGACGGCTCGGAAGAAAAGGTCCTTCTGATGACTCTGCATAGTGCCAAGGGATTGGAATTTGATCATGTCTATCTGGCCGGCATGGAAGACGGTGTATTCCCAAGCTATATGACAATTACCGGGGATGATCCTTCAGAAATAGAGGAGGAAAGGCGTCTGGCTTATGTGGGTATTACGCGAGCCATGGAGCATCTGTCTATTACCTGTGCAAGACAGCGTATGATCCACGGACAGACCCAGTACAATATGATCAGCAGATTTGTCCGGGAGATTCCGGAAGAATTGTTAGATCATAAGCTACCTTCCAAAAAGCATCCGGAATGGGAGGAGGCAGCCTTTAAGAAGCCTTTGGTCAAAGCAGTTGTTCGTCCGAAGACCACGCAGGCAGAGGCAAAACCATTTCTGCTGCGCAGTGCCCAGACTATGAGCAAACCGGCGGCTGCACCTACAAAGGAAGGTGCCGGCACGTTGGGATATGGCGTGGGAGACAGGGTAAAACACATGAAATTTGGTGAAGGAACTGTGATGCAGATCGATCCCGGAACAAGAGATTATCAGGTTACGGTTGCCTTTGATACGGCCGGCACCAAGATCATGTATGCCGGATTTGCAAAGTTGCAGAAGATATAAAGCCAAGGGGGCTCTCCCCCTTGGCTCTTACTTTCTAAATTTCATTGCCCGGGAATTTGGGAATTCCGGCAAAACCAACTGCTAAATCTTCGTCGGTTGGAATATAGTCTGTCATCTTTCCGTCGTGGAATTTCTCATATGCAACCATATCAAAGTAGCCTGTTCCTGTTAAGCCGAAGAGGATAGTTTTTTCCTCGCCGGTTTCCTTGCACTTCAGGGCTTCGTCGATTGCTACGCGGATTGCATGAGAACTTTCCGGAGCAGGAAGGGTTCCCTCTACTCGTGCGAACAATTCCGCTGCTTCGAATACAGAGGTCTGTTCTACAGCCACTGCTTCCATATAGCCGTCATGATACAGCTGTGAAAGCGTTGAGCTCATACCATGGAAACGAAGTCCGCCGGCATGGTTAGGAGAAGGAATGAATCCGCTTCCTAAAGTATACATTTTTGCAAGAGGACAAATCATACCTGTATCGCAGAAGTCGTATGCGAATTTACCACGGGTGAAGCTTGGGCAGGATGCAGGTTCTACAGCGATAAATCTATAATCTTTCTCACCACGTAATTTTTCACCCATAAATGGAGCAATCAATCCGCCTAAATTAGAACCGCCGCCGGCACAACCGATGATGATGTCCGGTTTTACGTTGTATTTATCAAGAGCGGCTTTTGCTTCAAGACCTATTACAGACTGATGTAACAGAACCTGGTTCAGTACACTTCCCAAAACATATCTGTAGCCTTCATTCTTGGTAGCTACTTCAACAGCTTCTGAGATAGCACAACCAAGTGAACCGGTGGTGCCGGGATGTGCTTCTAAAATCTTGCGACCTACTTCTGTCTCCATGGATGGAGAAGGAGTTACTGCTGCACCATAAGTACGCATCACTTCTCTTCTAAATGGTTTCTGCTCATAGGATACTTTTACCATATATACTTTGCAGTCCAGATCGAAATAGGAACATGCCATGGAAAGCGCCGTTCCCCACTGGCCTGCACCGGTTTCTGTGGTGACACCTTTAAGGCCCTGCTTCTTTGCGTAATATGCCTGGGCGATTGCGGAATTTAACTTGTGGCTTCCGCTGGTGTTGTTACCCTCAAATTTGTAATAGATGTGTGCCGGTGTTCCCAAGGCTTTTTCCAGGTAATATGCACGAACCAACGGAGCCGGACGATACATTTTGTAAAAGTTACGGATTTCGGAAGGAATCTCGATGTAGGGTGTTGTTTCATCCAGTTCCTGAGCAACTAACTCTTCGCAGAAAATGGGAGATAGTTCTTCCGCTGTCAGGGGCTGTAATGTACCGGGATTTAATAAGGGAGCGGGTTTGTTTTTCATATCTGCACGCAGATTGTACCAGCTCTTCGGAATCTCATCCTCGGAAAGATATATTTTGTAAGGGATTTCGTGATTCATAATAGTTCCTCCTGATTTGAATTCATTTCTGATTGTTGCTTGGTTAAGTTTTTCTTATTATTGCATTGATTTTGTGCCTTGTCTAATGATAATATACAATCATATAATAAGAAAAACTTATTACAAGAGCGGAAGGTGAACCATCTATGAATCTAAATCAGTTGGAATATTTTGTCAGTGCGGCAGAACACTTAAATTTTACCAGGGCGGCGAAACAGTGTTATATCTCTCAGACAGCCATGACCCAGCAAATGCAGGCTCTTGAGAAAGCATTGGGCGTGCAATTGTTTCTAAGAGACAAGCATCGAATAGAACTGACGCCTGCGGGAACTGTATATTTGAAAGAAGCCCGTGCCATATTAAAAAGAAGCGATGAAGCCATGCGTCTTGCCAGAATGGCTTCTACCGGAACGGATGGAGAAATCACAATTGGTTTTGTAAGTGGTTTTGGCCAGAGCGACTGCTATGAAATCCTCCGGGGATTTCATGAGGCTTTTCCCAATATCAAGATCAAGTTATATCGCAATACGTTAAGCGGTTTGATCGATGCTATGCACAATGGAGATTGTGATGTGGCATTTGCGGTGCAGCCAATCCAGAAAAATGATGAAAACATGAAGCACCTGTTTCTCAGAAGCTATCCTCTCTTTGCTGCCATGTCCCGGAATAATCCGCTGGCTGAAAGAACGAAGATAGAGTGTAAGGATTTGCAGGAAGAGCAGTTCATTATTATGCAGCCACCGGGCAGATCCCGGGATGAAATGGAAGAAATGCTGTGGATATACCAACGAGGCGGCTTCCTGCCGCAGGTAGTTGCGGTGGAACAGGAACCGGAAACGATCATGCTGCTTGCCGCATTGGAGATGGGAATCAGCATTCTTCCGGAGTATATCGTGCGGCCGTACAACCAAAAAGAAGAATTGGTGATGCTTCCGGTTATGAAAAGTGATGGAGAAGCAGAGACTTTGAATTTTGAAATGCTCTGGACCGCACAAAACGCCAATCCATCCGTAGATATTTTGCAGGAATGGTGGAAAAACTTCTCTCTGTAGACGGTTTCATGAAAATGTATCCGTATAGACAAAGCAAAAACAGTAGTAAAAAGGATGTAGACGTGGTATATTAATACCAAGCAATTGATGAAATAATGATTCAGAAAATGATTGAAAGGCGGGATTTGTGATGACAAAGAATGAAATTTTAATGAAACTCTGTGACATTGTTGATGCTGCAGGTCTTGGCGATAACGATAAAATCAACGCCCTTTTGGGACGTGAAAAGAAGAAAAATAACGTTTGGGTATGCGTTTTGGCAGTGATTGTTACCATTGCAGCAATTGCCGGCATCATTTATGTGGCATACAGGTTCTTCAAACCGGAGTATCTGGAAGATCTGGATGAGGACTTCGAGGATGATTTCGAAGATGATTTCTTTGAAGACGAAGATGATGCGGAAGAAGAAATCTTTGCTACAGAAGATTAAGCAGATATTTGTTAGATGTATATTGGAAGAAACATAGGGGATGTCTGTGACATTCCCTTTTTCTTGTTTAACGCGACGCAAAAGCGGCGCAGAATATCGCGTTGCGATATTCTTTGTTATTTGCAGGGCTGCACCTGATATACGATTGAGGAGAGAATGGATGAAAAAAGGAACAGAAATTACCGGACGAGTGGAGCGTGTGGATTTTCCAAATAAGGGAATTGTGGTGACAGAAGAGGGAACCTGCGTGGTGAAGCATGTATTGCCCGGGCAGCTGGTGAGATGCATGGTACAAAAGGTGAGAAAGGGAAAAGCAGAAGGAAGACTTCTGGAAGTGTTGGAGGAATGTCCGGAACACAGAGAATCACCATGCCCCCATTTTGGAACCTGCGGGGGCTGTAATTATCTGTCCCTTCCTATAGAGGAAGAATTGAAGATCAAGGAAAATCAGGTGAGAAGACTTTTGGAACCGGTATTACAGCAGCAGGAAGAGAATTGGGAGTTTGAGTCAATTAAGGAAAGCCCTGTTGCATATGGCTATCGGAATAAAATGGAATTCTCTTTTGGAGATGAAGTGAAGGACGGACCACTTGCACTTGGCATGCACAAACGCGGTAGCTTCTATGACATCGTGACTGTAGATAAGTGTCAGATAGTGGATCAGGATTACCGTGATATTCTGACTTGTGTTTTGGACTATTGTAAGGCACAGAATTGGAGCTTTTATCACAGGTTGCGTCATGAAGGCTTTTTGCGTCACCTGATGATTCGCAAATCTTATTTTGAAAAGGAAATACTGGTTGTTCTGGTGACCAGTTCTGCGTTAAATCCGGACATGACTGAAATGGTCAATCGGCTTATAAGCCTTTCCCTGGAGGGAACCATTGCGGGAATTGTACACATTATCAATGATTCTGTGGCAGATGTGATAAAAAGTGATGAGACAAGAGTTCTATATGGAAGAGATTACATCTGGGAACAGATTTTGGGTCTGCGTTTTAAAATCAGCCCCTTTTCCTTTTTTCAAACCAACAGTGCCAGTGCAGAAGTGCTTTATCAGGTTGCCAGAGACTATTGTAATGTAACTTCCGGGAAACCCGTGATTTTTGATTTGTACAGCGGTACCGGAACCATTGCCCAACTGATGGCACCGGTGGCAGAGAAAGTAATCGGTGTGGAGATTGTGGAAGAGGCAGTGGAAGCAGCCAGAGTCAATGCGAAAGCCAATGGCCTTGGCAACTGTGAATTTATCGCCGGTGATGTACTGAAGGTGCTGGATACCATAGAAGAGAAACCGGATCTGATCATTTTGGATCCGCCCCGGGACGGTATTCATCCGAAAGCACTGGACAAGATCATCAACTATCAGGTGGACAGAATCGTATATATATCCTGTAAACCAACCAGCCTTGCCAGAGACCTGGAGATTCTTTTACAACGGGGCTACCGGGTGGAAAAAGTATGCCCGGTAAATCAGTTCCCCTGGACCTCCAAT
>CALZKI010000069.1 GCA_945787995.1 uncultured Lachnospiraceae bacterium
ACAAATAAAAAAAATTGCTTTTACAGTGTTGTAGGTCAGATAAAGAAATATCGATTATTCTGAATTAACCCTATATAGATATAGCTTTGGCCAAATTTGTATCGATGTTATATCTGGCATCTTTAATCGAAACAACACAACCTCCTTTCATCCGAGAGATCACAGTGACAGGTTCTCCGCTATAGCATCCCAGCGAAAAAAGAAATGACTTCAAGTCTTCATCTTCGGCTTCAATATCTTTCACCAGATATTCCTTTCCGATCATTGCGTTTACTAAATTCATGCATTTCACCAGCCTTTCCATATGTCATAGTTTCATAAACAAAATTCGAGTTAGTTATATCTAACCAAACAGAGTTTAGTACAACTAGATAAAATTTGTCAATACTTTTTTTATTATAATTATTTATCCATATTCTTCATTTTGAATAATGCAGGATATTTTCTTTTTATTCTAAACGTATCCTAATTGTTATTGGGAAACAAAGATGTTATGATGTGAAAAAAGCTTGGAGAGAAAATATGAGTTATATTAAACATCGTGCAGACGAATCATTGGAAGATTATTTAGAGACAATTCTTATGCTACAAAAAAGCAAGGGGCAAGTCCGCTCTATAGATATCGCAAATGAAATGAACTTTTCGAAGCCAAGCGTTAGTGTTGCCATGAAAAATCTACGAGAAAAAGGATACATAACCGTGGCAGACACCGGATATATCACTCTCACTGAATCCGGCCGCCAACGTGCTGAAGATACTTTAGAACGACATACAATACTTGCGGATATACTGATGCGTATAGGTGTAAGTAAAGAAACTGCCTTGGCCGATGCCTGCAAACTGGAACATGATTTGAGTGAGGAAAGTTTTGAAGCAATTAAGCGAGTTCTTTACAAACAGTAAACATATAAGCCGCCAACTGGGCTCTGGAGCTGAACTCTTCTGTTTCCAACAGTGATTTCACTTCTTCTTTTGTGTAAAAGGCGGCATCTATCTTCTCATTCTCAGAGGTATGATCATCAATGATGCCTTCTGCTTCCACAATGGCAATCTGGGTTTTTACATCAGAAATAGCTACGGAAGCAAAGGAGGGCGGAAGAATTTTGACGATACGTTTGCATTGTAAACCGGTCTCTTCATATAATTCCCGGGCAATGCACGCTTCTATGGATTCCCCCTCTTCAATCATACCTGCACATAAATTATAAATGGAACGATTGACGCCCATGCGAAACTCTTTCAGGAGCAAAAGCTTTTCTTCCCATATGGCAACGATGGATACACCGTTTACCCGATTACCAAGTTCGGAAATATCGTTTATTTCTTTTCGGCTGACAATTTCATAGACCTTTTCTTTGCCGGCCTTGTTCAGGTAGGTCAGTTCATAGTTTTTCAAATATTTTCCGTCTTTTACTTTGTGAAAACCGATTAATTTCATTTTTATCCTCATTTTTGATATGTCAAATACCGTACTACGATACAAACATATCAGTGTATAATCTGTAAAGTAACTACAAAAGTTCCCGGAGCGATGGCAGTTTCTTTTCGCGGGTAATCTCCATAAGCCCCAGACCGGTCATATCAATATACTGACAACGAACGTAATCTTTTTTGATTTCTTCCCGTACCCGTTGAATCAAGCTGTCCAACGAAGATGCATCTTTCATATTGATAAAATCGATCAATATCATGCCGCTGATGTTGCGTGCACGTATCTGCCGAAATATCTCGTGTACCGCTTCCAGATTTGTGGCATAACAGATATCTGCCTTTTTATCATTCTTACCGGAGTTCACATCGATTGCGGTAAGCGTTTCTCCCTGCTCTATGACAAGAAAACCGCCACTTTTCAACCATACTTTCGGATGCAGCAATTCCTGTTGCTTTGTTTCCAGAGAATAAAGCTTACAAAGCGGATAGGAAGCATCTTCATAGAGTCGAACTCCGATATATTCCTTACTGCCTAAAGCCTCATATACCTCCTGAATATCGGTAATGATCTCTTCGTACTGATTTCTTGGAATATCCTTCACTGCCTTCAAATATGCTGCATCCGGTTGATATAACACAGAGTAACAGATGCGACTGTTATAAATACTTCTCAGGTGACGATAACACTCTGCTAAAACAAGATAATCCTCATAGACCTTTTGGTTATCCTCTGCAAAGCCCGCATTGGTACGGATGACGATCTTATAGCATTCCTCATCTGTATGTTCAGTTAAAAAAAGGGATTTCAGTTCATTTGCCTTTTTCACCGATAGTTTTGAAGAAACCTGTATGCCTTTTCCGCTATTGTCCAACACACAATAGAGCCCCTCTAAAGAAATGTGATAATCAACCATAGGTTGTTTGGATTTGATAGGTTGTTTGATCACCTGAACCACGATCTCATCACCACACTTTAAGGAGCCATCAAAAGCACGGTTAAGCAGCCATACATTGTGCTCCCCCGCTTTGGGCAAGGGCATAAAATATTCTGTTTTAGAACCCAGGGATAGAAATGCTCCATGAATACCGGCCACAATCTTCTGGATTTTGCCAATGACAATGGTTCCATTGGGATATACCTCTGAAGAAGTCAGTGGCTCCACAAAAAGACGATCTATTTGGTTTTCCAGCATATGAAAGACGTGTAGTCTGTCCTGAAGTTTGGTGATAATGATTGCGTTACCCATGTTACCTCACATGTTTTTATTCATAAAATCCTCAGCGTAGCCCGGAAGCATATATGATAGCTTATCCATTACATGTTGATCAGTTTGCCTGGATCAACGGCATCAAATGACCGGAATCATCTTTGGCGAAAATCTCCATTCTGGTTATCGCAAGTGCAAAGGGAGGAAGTTTATCGCCCGCTCTTTTATAGAGGACTTCCAGGACCGTGGAAGGTTTGATATTGCCTCCACTGCTGGCATCCACAGTCATATAAATAATCCAATGATCTTTTTTGTCTTTCTCAGCAGACAGGGTATAGATACCCTGCTTCAGATCCACTTCTATTTCATTCTTTTTTGTCTGTTTTACATAAGGTATGGTGGACTGTTTCAAAAGTGCTTCGATCTCTGCACTTAAGTCAAAAGCCGGCTCCATACCTTCCCGAAATCTAACCTCGTAAGAGGCTGCTGCAATACTGGCCATGGCATTTTTGGCATTGTCCGGAAGTTCCACAATGGCTTTTACTACGATGCCATCAGTCATAGAAGCATTCAGGCGTTCCTTCATAGCCTGCAGATCATCTTCCCGCTCTAATTCCATGTCAAAATATTCGCTTTCGCTTTCCACTCCGACACCCAGCGGTTGCGCAAAAGAAATCACCTGGTGAGGACTGAATCCGCCTGTATATTTTACGGGAATGTCTGCCCTACGGAGTGCCTTCTGAAAATACCGCATGACATCCAGATGACCTATATATTTCACAACTCCATGTTTAGAAAATTGTATTCTTACTTTCATGATTGTTTCCTCAAATGAAATAACGTCTGTCCCTTGTCAGAATAATGTTCTCGTCAAAACCTGTATGTCTCTTGCGAAAAACACAATTCGGACAACAGAGATATATTAGCTTCTCGGTTCAAAGCAAATGCCGCAGCCGAACTTGGCCGCACCACATGCGTTGCATTTCTGCTTACAGTTTGGTGTTACGTTCTCTGCCTGTGCATTGTGCCATTCCCGTAACAGGAACTCCTTGGTCACACCGCAATCCAGAAAATCCCAAGGGAAAATCTCATCATCCTGTCGTTCTCTTGTGGTATAGAAATCGATGGATACCCCGTTTTCTCTGAAGCATTCTTCCCACACATCCATGTGGAAATATTCGCCCCAGGCGTCATACACACAGCCTTTTTTGTAGGCATCCAAAATAACTTTTCCCACTCTTCTGTCACCACGTGCAAAAACTCCCTCCATAACACTTACATCAGCCTCATGCCAGTTGTATCTGATACGTTTCTGGTTCAGTTGGGAAGTGATGCCCCTACGGCATTCATATGCTTTATCCAGGAATTCCTCTTTGGTACACATTCTTGCCCATTGGAAAGGAGTAAATGGTTTGGGAATAAAGAAGGAAGTGCTTGTCACAATCTGTACCGTGCCATTCTTTCTTTTCTCCTTCGGAACTGTTTCAAAAAATTCAGCTGCAATTTTATTGGAAATATCACCAATTGCATGAATGTCTTCCACTGTTTCCGTAGGAAGTCCTAACATAAAGTAAAGCTTTACCTTTGTCCAACCGCCTTCAAAGGCAAGATGAGCACCATTTAAGATAACCTCTTCCGTCAAGCCCTTATTGATTACATTACGCAAGCGCTGGGAACCTGCTTCCGGCGCAAAGGTCAGACTGGATTTCTTCACATCCTGCACTTTGCTCATGACATCCAAGGAAAAGGCATCAATTCGAAGAGACGGCAGAGAGATATTGGTATGTCTTTCTTCGCACTCTTTCATCAGGAAGCTCAATAGCTCGTCCAGTTTGGAATAGTCACTGGAACTTAAGGAACTTAGAGAGATTTCTTCATGACCGGTATTATGAAGCATTTGGATTGCATAATCCTTCAGCACCTCCACATCTCTCTCCCGGACAGGACGATACAACTGACCTGCCTGGCAGAACCTACAACCACGGATACAGCCTCTCTGAATTTCCAGTACAACCCGGTCCTGCGTCACCTTGATAAAGGGCACTACCGGTTTCATGGGATAATAGGTATCTGAAACATCAGTAACTATCTCCTTGGTAATCCGATCCGGTGCTTTATCATATAATTTTTCCCGATGATCTATGGTTCCGTCTTCTTTATATATTTCTTCATAGAACATAGGCACATACAAACCGGAAATCCGGGAAGCTCTTTTTAAGAATTCTACACGGTCTTCTCCGGAAGCTTTCCATTCCTTGTATACATCCATCAGTTCACGATATACGGTTTCTCCTTCGCCGATATAGAAAATGTCAAAGAAATCCGCAATCGGTTCCGGATTATAGGTACATGGACCACCACCGATCACAATGGGGTGCTCCTTTGTTCTATCCTTAGCCAATAAAGGAATCTGGGCAAGATCCAACACCTGCAAAATGTTGGTGTAACACATTTCGTACTGTATTGTAATGCCAAGAAAATCAAAATCTCGAATGGGATCCTGGGACTCCAGTGCGAAAAGAGGAATATTCTTTTCTCGCATGATTTTATCCAGGTCTAGCCAAGGAGAATAAACCCTTTCACACCAGACATCCTCAAATCGGTTGAACATATCATACAGAATCTGTATGCCAAGATGGGACATTCCTATCTCATATACATCAGGAAAGCACATGACAAAACGTACATCCACATCTTCTTTATTTTTATATACGGCATTGACTTCGCCACCGATATATCTGGCAGGCTTTTCAATGGTCATCAGTATTTCATGGTCTAAGGCTAATTTGCTCATATAAATCCTCTGTCAATATTTTTTCTTCTGCAATCATCCGGTCTATTTCTTCTGTATCATAGGAATAAATACATTTATCGAACCGGTCACATGCGATCACAGAGACTACAAGAAGTATACTGAAAATCAGGCGAAACTTCAACGTACTTTTTGGATAGTATGGCTTCTCTTCCGTTTTACTCTTTTGTGTGGTTGGCATAGCTACTGTGTCCGTGCTTCTTCCCGGGGAACGATATTGAAGCTTGGACTGATTACGAGCCTGTTCCTCTCTTAATTGTCTTAAGATAGCCATTTTTTCATCGATTGATATATTGCTCATAATATAATCCTTCCATACAGTTACATGCATTAGCAATCCCACTTTTTACAATATATGGCAGACCAGACTTTTTTAGGACAAAACAAAGAATACGTTATAGGAAATTCCGATACATTTCCTATAACGAAATAAGAGCCCGGCCAACAAGCCGGGCTCACACATTACTTTATCTGTTTGCTAATTCCGTCATGATCTCATCCCAGGTAACACCCTTTTCGGCCATCAAAACCATCATGTGATACAGGAAATCAGAAATTTCGTACTTAATTTCATTGGGATTCGGATTTTTTGCAGCAATGACAATTTCCGTTGCTTCCTCTCCCAGTTTCTTCAAAATCTTATCAATTCCCTTATCAAACAGATAGTTTGTATAAGAACCTTCCTTAGGATGTTCCTTGCGATCCAAAATAACAGCCATAACGTCTTCAAATACCTTAAGCGGATTATGGGTTTCGTACTCTTTTGCCATAATCCGGTTAAAGAAACAGGAATAAGAACCTGTATGGCAGGCTGCTCCGATCTGCGAAACTTTGGCCAGGATTGTGTCCATATCACAGTCTGCTGTCAGACTTTTTACATACTGATAATGACCGCTGGTTTCTCCTTTGATCCAAAGTTCATCCCGGCTGCGACTGTAATATGTCATGCGTCCTGTTTTCAGCGTGCGGTTATAAGCCTCCTCATTCATATAGGCAACCATAAGAACTTCGTTGGTTTTATAATCCTGAACGACTACCGGCACATGACCATCGGAATTCAACTTAAAATCGCTCCATTTGAAGGATGGTTCATAGGTATTGACTGCAACCTGATTGGACAAACAGAGAGATTTGATTGATAAAATCTCTTTTGCATTATCATTGATGCCGTTACCGGAAATGCCCATTACGTTTTCTTTTCCCAATATCTCGATAATCTTATCCAGAGAGATCTCGGGAACACAGGCTATCATAGGGAAGGTGGATACATGAATAGCTTCCTTCAATTCGTTTTCTTTTACCAGAATCAGAGAATCAATGTATTTCTCAATCATGTCGGCATTTTGTGTAATACTTGCCACGTCCGATACACAGGCTACAATCTTCTCTTTTCCGAATTTCAAAGAAACCTCTTCAATGATTTCGATATTTCCTGCCTTCGAGAAATTTAGGCAGGCTTTCTTACAACCGGCGTATAAAAGCTTTTTTATATCTTCCATACGTCTCACATTTCCGGCACCGATAACAGGCACTTCTGCTTCCGCACAGATATCTTTGATAATATCCAGTGCCTTCTCGTGTTCTGTGTCACCGTCTGACATATCAAATACGATCAATTCATCCGCGTGGTTGTCACTATAAAACTTGGCAAGTGCAACCGGATTGGGGTTCACTACAGTACCATCCGAAAAGCCTTTTACAGCGTTTCCTTTATATAAATAGATACATGCTACTAATTTTTTGTAGTTCATTATACTTACGTACCTTTCCAATAGATTTCACAACATCACTTCCGAAATTCACAACTCAATTTTGTTCCGTCGCAGAATTTCATTTCCATATGGGATTACTGTATTTCTTTTTCTACAGACTGCCTTTTGTGCTAAGCACAGAAGTAATCCGGGGATCTTTGGTTACAGCTTCATCCAGAGCCTTTGCAAAGGCCTTAAACATGGCTTCGATCATATGGTGTGCATTGGTTCCGGACAACATCTTGATATGAAGATTCATGGCACCGGCATAACTGATTGCATAGAAGAATTCTCTGACCAGCTCTGTATCAAAATCTCCAACCATAGGTGCTTTGATATCACACTCATAAGAGAAATATGGGCGACCGGACAGATCAATGGCACAAAGACACAACGCATCATCCATGGGAAGCATAAAGGAACCATATCTTTTGATACCAACCTTGTCCCCTACCGCTTCTTTGATGGCCTGTCCCAGAACAATACCGGTATCTTCTACCGTGTGGTGTCCATCTACCTGCAGATCTCCCTTCACCTTGCAGTCCAGGTCAAAAAAACCGTGTTTTTTAAAGCCTTCCAGCATATGATCAAAGAAACCGATCCCTGTCTCAATAGTTCCCTGGCCGGTCCCATCCAATTCTAAAGACACAGCAATGTCCGTTTCTTTGGTGGTTCTTGTTATGTTTGCCGATCTTCCCATTTCAATATCCTCCTGATTGATTTGCTGCAAACTCTTGCGTCTATTCTGAATACTTACATGCTACTGATCTGATTTATTTCTTGTTGCTACGATTCGAATCTTACTTTGATGGAATTTGCATGGGCTGTCAATCCTTCTCTGCCCGCAAACAATTCAATATCCTTATGAACTGCTTCCAGGGCTTCTCTGGAATAAGAAATAATGCTGGTTTTCTTCAAGAAGTCATCAACATTTAAGGGGGAGAAAAATCTTGCGGTACCATTTGTTGGCAAAATGTGGTTAGGTCCTGCAAAATAATCCCCTAAAGGTTCAGAAGAATACTCTCCCAGGAAGATCGCACCTGCATTCTGAATCTTTGTCATCACCGCAAAAGGATCTTTTGTAAGAATTTCCAGATGCTCTGAAGCAACCTCGTTGGCAGCATCAATGGCATCATCCATGCTTTCTGCAACAAGAATATATCCATAATTATCCAGGGATTTGGAAATGATCTCTGCTCTGGAAAGTTCTTTCAGGAACTTGTCAACTTCTGCAGATACCGCTTTCGCCAAATCCATGGAGGTGGTGATCAAAATCGCACTGGCCAATTCATCGTGCTCTGCCTGGGACAATAAATCCGCTGCAACATATCTTGGGGTAGCGGTTTCGTCTGCCAGCACCAGAATTTCAGAAGGACCTGCCACAGAATCAATACTCACATATCCAAAGCAGGCTTTCTTTGCTAAAGCAACGAATATGTTGCCCGGGCCTGTAATCTTATCTACTTTAGGAATGGTTTCAGTACCAAAAGCCATGGCAGCAATTGCCTGTGCACCGCCCACTTTATAGATTTCATCTACGCCTGCAATAGAAGCAGCAACCAGTGTTCCGGGATTTACTTTTCCATCCGGACCTGCCGGAGTGGTCATAACAATCTTTGGAACGCCTGCTACCTTTGCGGGAATCACATTCATTAATACACTGCTGGGATAAGCTGCTTTTCCACCCGGCACATAGACACCGGAAACAGCAATAGGCGTAATTTTCTGGCCTAAAATAGTGCCGTCCGTTT
The DNA here is from genome assembly GCA_945787995.1 of uncultured Lachnospiraceae bacterium. Lineage (GTDB taxonomy): Bacteria > Bacillota > Clostridia > Lachnospirales > Lachnospiraceae > Acetatifactor. The sequence goes on from CALZKI010000069.1 coordinate 8,954, forward strand.
TCGGTTCAAACCAGCTGTTGTGCAGCTGTTTCTGATGAAACACACGAATATTTTCAGCAGACTTTTTCATCACTTCAATAAAGGGAGCATCAATTTTGGTATAAGCCTCATCAATTTCTTCCCGGGTCACCTGCAAGGACAGGGAGTCCGTATCCCATTTATCAAATTTCTTCGTATACTCTTTCACCGCATCATCTTTTCTTGTCTTTACCTGTTCGATGATATCTGCCACAATACTCTCATATTGTCCGTAATTATTGGGACTTCTTTTTAACAGATCCTGTAACAGGTTGTTCTTTGTTTCTTTTGTCAAATGAATGATTCTCATAATACTCCTTACCACGTACTTGTTTTTTTCTTTCTCTCTTTTC
>CALZKI010000070.1 GCA_945787995.1 uncultured Lachnospiraceae bacterium
TACGCAGCCTAAGTACCGACGGCTCACAATAGTCTTCAACAGGCATACAGGCCTTGGCGGGAACACAATGCCGAAAAGGGAATTGCACATTTCCTGGAATTAATTAGCCTATTTCGCGTACGTTGTATGGATGAAGATAAGGAGTCGTCAAATGAATGATTCATTTGACGACTTCTTTCTTTTCACAGGTATTGTATGGTATAATATCTCGGTTAGTGTAGATATAAATCAACTTCCTTTTCAGAATTGTGTTCCTGAAAAGACATACAGGTCGTAGATGTAGGAACGCAAAACCGAAAAGAGGACAAACCATAGAACGGAGAACAAGGAATATGAAATGGCAGAGAATGTTGTACCAGCCTGTATTACCTTTAGGAGAAGATGGAAAAAGAGTAACAGGATCGAAAGAGCATATTGCTTTATCCAGAAAAGCTGCGTCAGAAGGCATGGTCCTTATGAAAAATGAAGGGCAGGCTTTACCTTTGAAGAAAGGGGAGAGGATTGCCTTATTTGGGAAAGGAACCATCGACTATGTGAAAGGCGGAGGTGGTAGCGGTGATGTTACGGTTGCCTATATTCGAAACCTTTATGAGGGTATGAAAATCAAGGAAAGCGAAGGGAAAGTGTCTGTTTTCCATGAACTTGCAAACTTTTATGAGGAGAATATTAAGGAACAGTTTGAGCAGGGGGCTCAGCCCGGCATGACTGTAGAACCTGAAGTTCCGCAGGAATTGGTCACAAGGGCAAAAGCGTTCACTGATACGGCAATTATCAGCATCTGCCGTTTCTCAGGCGAAGGTTGGGACAGACATGTGAAGTTAGAGAATGAGTCCGATTTGAATGGCGGTTACGATGTGGTAGAGGGAGAGGCACAGCAGAGAGAATTATCAGACAGTGTCTTTGAAGACAGCGACTACTATTTGACGAAAGCCGAAAGGAACATGGTGGAAGTAGTTGCAGAAAACTTTCAGAAGGTAATTGTAGTTCTGAACGTGGGAGGTATGGTGGATACTATCTGGTTCAAGGACCGATCCGATATTCAGGCTGCTTTGCTTGCGTTGCAGGGCGGTATGGAAGGTGGTCTTGCCATGGCAGATGTCCTTTGCGGAGATGTGAATCCTTCCGGTAAGCTGGTGGATACCTTTGCCAAAGAACTGAAAGATTATCCTTCAACAGCTACTTTTCATGAGTCGGCAACCTATGTGAATTACACAGAAGATATCTATGTTGGTTATCGGTACTTCGAAACCATTCCGGGTGCTGCTGATAAAGTAGCCTATCCTTTTGGCTATGGGCTTTCTTATACGAAATTTGATGTATCTGTGAAAGAGGTTGAACAGTCAGAGGATACCATTCATGTATCCGTAGAGGTTACAAATACAGGAGACGTGGCCGGTAAAGAAGTGGTGCAGCTGTATTACAGTGCACCCCAGGGGAAATTGGGCAAACCGGCAAAGGAGCTTGGAGCATACCGGAAAACGAAATTATTGCAGCCGGGAGAAACTCAGACAGTAGAGCTTTCCATGCCTGTTGTACAGATGGCATCTTATGATGATTTAGGAAAAGTATGTATGTCTGCATATGTGTTGGAACCGGGGACATACAAATTCTATGTAGGAACCAGTGTCCGCGATGTGGTGGAAACCGCATATACATATGAAGTTACGGATGTGATTGTGACAATGCAATTGACAAAACAGGGGGCTCCACATAAATTACCGGAGCGTATGCTGTCCGATGGAACTTTGGAAGAGCTTCCTATGGATGAACCTGTAGAAGACCCCGGCCTTGACAGACTGGCCATTCAGGATACGGATGGAGTGGCTCCCAGGGTGGTGGGGGTACCTGCATATTTCTTGTGGGGGGATAAAAAGCCTGCAGAAAAGCCGCAGTTTAGTATGGTTGCGGAAGGGAAAATGAGCCTGGATGAATTCATGGATCATTTGTCTGATGAGGATATGATTCATCTGCTTGGGGGTCAGCCCAATACAGGTGTAGCTAACACCTGGGGAATGGGCAATCTTCCTGCATACGGCATTCCCAATGTGATGACAGCAGATGGACCTGCAGGGCTTCGAATTCAACCACAGTGTGGGGTCAACACAACAGCCTGGCCCTGCGCAACCCTTCTTGCCAGTACCTTTGATCCGGAATTGATCGAAGCAGTAGGCGCTGCGGGAGCTTTGGAGGTAAAAGAAAACAATATCGGTTTGTGGCTGACTCCCGGTGTAAACATTCACAGAAGTCCTCTCTGCGGACGTAATTTTGAATACTACTCCGAGGATCCCTATGTAACAGGAAAAGCCGGTGCTGCTATGGTAAAAGGAATACAATCCAGGCATATTGGTGCCAGTGTAAAGCATTTTTGCTGCAACAATAAGGAAACCAACCGCAAAGACAGTGATTCCAGAGTGTCCGAAAGAGCACTCCGTGAAATCTATCTGAAAGCCTTTGAGATGATTGTAAAGGAAGCCAATCCTTACACCATTATGTCTTCTTATAACTTAGTGAACGGCGTTCAAACGTCTGAAAATAAGGAACTTTTGACCAACATCCTTCGCGGAGAGTGGGGCTTTGAGGGTATGGTTACCACAGACTGGTGGACGCAAGGCGAACATTATCGCGAGACGAAAGCAGGAAATGATATCAAGATGGCCTGTGGTTTCCCTGAAAGAGTGAAGGAAGCATTAGAAAAGGGATACATCAGCAGAGAAGAGATCAGGATTTGCGCAAGAAGGATCCTGCAAATGATTCTCAAAATGGACTAATAATAATCTCTTGTAAGAATTGTTTTTCCTCAAGACCTATATGTCTGTTTCAGACACGCTTTCGCTTAAAGTTCCGCCGTAACGGTACATAAGGCTGCAAAGAACACAGCCTAAGTACCGACGGCTCACTATAGTCTTCAACAGACATACAGGCCTTTTCGGGAATACAATTCTTGCAAGATATTTAGGGTAAAGGAATGTTAGATATGGATAGAAAGAACAGACCAGTCAGCAGACAGAAAAATGTGACGGGAGAAATCGGTCACGTGGGGAAAAAAGGGACCGGACTGCGTGGAGGCGCTGGGGGAATAGGCGGACCAGGCCACTATGGAAGACATGGACACAATGGGAGGTCCGGCGGTGGTGATGGAGAACGTGGTTATTCCGGCGGAACCGGAGGCAGTGGCCTGTTAAAGCTGGGTATTATCTTACTTGTTATTTTGCTTGGTGGCGGCAGCGGCGCAGGTGCCATTTTGACAGATTTTTTCGGGAATTCCGGTTATGAGACACAGGGAACCCAACAGGCAACTACAGCAACCACTTCCAACACAACAGGGGATTACAATGTTCCCCATAACTCCAATATTCCCAATCTGGTGACCGGACAGGGTAACAGTAGTAATGGTTCAGGTACCTTGAATACCACTGTTGCTCCCGAAGCAAGAGAGAAATATACACGCTTTGTAGGAAATGGTAATGATAAAGTTACATTAATGGTCTATATGTGTGGTACCGACCTGGAATCCAGATCCGGTATGGCTACTTCCGATATGCAGGAGATGCTGAATGCAGGCGTGGGGCAGAATGTCAATCTGCTGGTATATACGGGCGGATGTAACGGTTGGAAGAATAATGTTATCAGCAGTCGAACAAATCAGATCTATCAGGTTACAGATAAGGGACTGAATTGTCTGGAAAAGGATCTGGGAAAAAGAGCCATGACGGATCCCGATACGTTGTCCTGGTTTATTCGTTATGGAGCAAAAAATTACCCGGCGGACAGGTATCAGTTGATTTTCTGGGATCACGGCGGCGGTTCCATCAGCGGATTTGGTTATGATGAAACCAATTCCAGAGCCGGTTCCATGACAATCGACAAGATTGGAAAAGCCCTTTCAGATGGTGGTGTAAAGTTTGATTTTGTGGGATTTGACGCCTGCCTGATGGCTACCCTGGAAACCGCTCTTGCAGTGGAACCATATGCAGATTACATGATTGCTTCAGAAGAAACGGAACCGGGAGTTGGCTGGTATTATACCAACTGGTTATCCAGGCTGACATCGGATTCTTCCCTGCCTACTGTGGAACTGGGCAAACAGATTATTGATGATTTTGTTTCTGTATGTGGACAACGTGTTCCTTCCAGTCAGACCACCCTTTCCATTGTTGATCTGGCAGAGCTTATCGGTACTGTACCTGATAAGTTTAAGGCCTTTTCCGAGAACACTACTGAAATGATTAAAAACGATCAGTATCAGGTGGTTTCCGGTGCCAGAGGGCGCACAAAAGAATTTGGAAAACAACAGAAAATAGATCAGATCGATCTGATCCATTTGACAGAGCAGCTGGGAACACCCGAAGCAGAGAGCCTGTCGAATGCTTTGCGGAACGCAGTAAAGTATAATCGAACCTCAAGTAATGTGAGCCATGCCAATGGTATTTCCATTTATTTCCCATACGGCAGAACCAATTCTGTTCGCAGAATGACGAATATGTATGAAGAAATTGGTCTGGATGATTCCTATGCAAAATGTATTCAGAGCTTTGCTTCCGTGGAAACCTCAGGTCAGGCTGCAACAGGCGGACAGTCCGGTCAATTGGATTCTCTGTTTGGTTCCCTGACTTCCAACGGCGGTTCCTATGCTTCCCCTTCCGTGTTATCCGGGGCTGAAATGGCACAGCTTTTGGCACAGATGCTTTCCAGAAGCATGCCTGATAATGATGCTCTGCACGGCAATGCTTCAAATGGCAATTCTTCGGATGACAATGCCTTGGAAGATAATGCTTCGGAAGATACTTCTTTGGGCAATGATTTTCTGGATGCAGAAACGTTGCAGGCATGCGAACAGTATTTGACCAAAAACCAGTTCAACAGAAAAGCACTGAAGTGGACACAAAAGGGAGACGTACCGGTTCTGACCTTGGAAGAGGACCAATGGAATCTGGTGCAGAACGTGGAACTGAACGTGTTTGTGGATGATGGAGAAGGCTATATTGATCTGGGACTGGATAATGTATTTGAGTTTGATGAAGATGGTGATTTAATTGGTACCTATGATCATACCTGGATGGCCATCAATCATCAGTTTGTAGCCTATTATATGCTTTCCACAGAAGGCAATCAGGAGGATTACGATATCAGGGGATATGTTCCTGCGCTGTTAAACGGAGAACGGGTGAATCTGATGCTGCAATTTACAGATGAAATACCGAACGGAGTGGTTACAGGTGCTGCAATCTGTTATGACGAGGAGACACAGACACAAACCCAGGCCAAAGGTGAGATAGCAGTAAAGGATGGTGATGTGCTCCAGTTTGTCTGCAATTACTATGATTATGACAGAAATTTTATTGACAGTTTTATGTTGGGAGATTCTATTACCGTAAATGGAGAATTATCCATTAGCAATATGATTATGGATAATGAGAATTATATTGCCACATATCGATTAACGGACATCTATCACAACTATTTCTGGACACCATCGATACCATAAGGGTCTATGGGAAATGTAATCGAAAGCATAAGTGTATTGGTGAAGTACATTTGACGGGATAAGTGTTCGCATGAAGTACAAGAATGAGTGATATAAAAAAGCATTTTGATAATTTATAATGAGGAAAGGAAACGCCAATCAGATAAAGCTGGCTTTATTTGATTGGCTGAAATAAAAAAATGATTCAAACAACAGCCATAATCGGCATGGGTGCGTTAGGCCTGATGTATGCTGATACCATTGCCAAAGCCAGAGGCAGGGAGAGCGTATCCTTCGTCATGAATAAAGAGCGTTTGCAAAAGTATAAGGATGCTGTTTTTACCTGTAATGGTGAAGTAAAGACCTTTCGGATGAGAGACTGTGAGGAAATGGAACCGGTTGATCTGTTGATCGTAGCCGTAAAATATAATGGTTTGCCCGATGCAATGAAGGATATGAGAAAATGCGTGGGTGAGAACACCATTATCATGTCTGTTATGAATGGCATTACCAGCGAGAAAATGATTGCAGAAGAGTTCGGTATGGAGAAGCTTATCGATACGGTTGCGCAGGGAATGGATGCCATGAAGTTCGGAAGCGAGCTTAGATTTACGCAGATGGGCGAGCTGCATATCGGTGTGGAAGCGGGGCAGAAACAGGAAAATGTGGACGCTGTAGCAGAATTCTTTGATGATATTCATATGCCATATGTGGTGGAAGAGGACATTTTGTTTCGTATGTGGGCCAAGTTCATGCTGAATGTGGGAATCAACCAGACCTGTATGGCTTATGAAACCACATATTCCGGCGCATTAACAGAGGGCACTGAAGCAAACGACACCTTGATCGCGGCCATGAGAGAAGTGATCACTCTTTCCAACGCGGAGAACATCGGTCTGTCAGAAAAGGATCTTTGGCTCTACATTGATATCTTGAAAACGTTGGATCCTGAAGGTGTTCCTTCCATGAGGCAGGATGGCATTGCAAGACGGTATTCCGAAGTGGAGATGTTTGCCGGAACGGTGATCAAGATGGCAGAAAAGCATGGCATCGATACGCCTGCAAATCGACTGCTCTATCAGAAAGTGAAAGCAATCGAAGCAACCTATTAGTTCAACTGAAGCAATCTATCAGTTCAATCGAAACAACCTATTAGAAGAATCGTATTAACCTATTAGTTCAATAGAACAAACAGATAGTTTATGAATAGGAGCATACGTTAAAACTGATATAGTCAAACAGAACGGAGAAACCCATATTATGAAAAAGACACAGTGGGGAAAACTGATATATCTTCTTGCCATTCTTCTGGTCATCTATTTTGGCTTCCTGCGACCAGCCATGCAGATCAGTGATCAGCCGGCTAATTTGCAAACGGAAGCAACGGAACAAGTGGCTACCAATGAAGGTACCGTGCAAGAGAGAGTAGAAATTGCAACGGAACAAGTAGCCACCGATGAAGAAGCCGGGCAAGAAAGTGCTGAAACGGCAACCGAACAAGCGATTGCCGAGCAAGCAGAAAAGAGTGATTCTGAAGAGAATGTTCAGGAGGCAGAGAACATAGATTCCTCTGCTGTAGTAGAGATACCAAAAACAGATGATACACAGAACAACATGGTATCGGAGACTTCTATAGAAGAAAACGGATATTATTCGTCCAAGAATGAAGTGGCTTTTTATCTGCATACCTATGGTCATCTGCCGTCCAATTACATTACTAAGGATGAAGCAAGTGAGCTGGGGTGGAGCAAGGGCAATACGCTGGATAAAGTGGCCCCCGGCATGAGTATCGGAGGCGACAAATTCGGTAACCGGGAAGGCATTTTGCCAAAGCAGAGCGGAAGACAATATTACGAATGTGATATTGATTATGAAAAGGGTGGCAGAAATGCCAAAAGAATCGTTTATTCGAATGATGGTCTGATTTTCTATACAGAAGATCATTACGAAACCTTTGAGCAATTGTACTAATAGCCTTCAGCGTTATTGGATTTTGATAAACGGAATTTTGCGATTTTCAAAATAGGCACTATGTTTGGACTCTGTAATGAAATAGAGACAATACAATTTAGGAGAGTAAATATTATGTACTACATACTGGATGCACTTCGTCTGAAAGACAAGAAAGAAGCTCATGAATATTTGTCAGAAAGTATGCATTTTCCGGAACACTACGGCAAGAATCTGGATGCACTTTATGATTGCCTTCGTGAATTAAAGGATGTGTTTGTGTGGTTTACCCATGCAGAGGAAGCAAAGGATACATACTTTGAGAAGGTCTATCAAACTTTTCGGGAAGCTGCAGAAGATAATCGATCCTTTTTTGTATTTGATGATGAGATACAGAATCGTCCTATCACGGTTTTGCAGGGTGAAAACTTTGAAAGACTGGTGAAGTGCATGGAAAGAGCGGCAAGGGGGGAAGAACTGACCATTGGTTTTTTGGGCGGTTCTATCACTCAAGGTGCTGTTGTTTCTAAAGATGAGTTTATGTATGCGTATCGTAGTTATGAATGGTGGGTAAAAAACTTTCCGCAAGCCACCTTCCATTATGTCAATGGTGGCATTGGCGGAACCAGTTCTCATTTTGGTGTTGCCAGAGCACAGAAGGATTTGTTGATGTATCAGCCGGATGTGGTTGTGGTAGACTTTTCCGTGAACGATGTGGTAGATGATGATTGCCCGGACCCATTGCTTCAGGAAACCTATGAAGGTCTCATGCGCAAAATATTAAAAGCTCCTTCCAAACCCGCTGTGGTGGCTTTGTATAATGTGTTTTTCGATACAGGAATGACTGCAGAGGAAATGCATATGGCAGTCAATAAGCAGTATGGCATTTCGGGAGCCAGCATGAAAGATTCCATTTACGCACAATTGCAAAAAGGCTGTATTTACCGTTTGGCCATGTCACATGATGGGTTGCACCCAAATGATCTGGGACATGAAATGGTGGCATACGAAGTGTGCCGTGTGTTTGAAGTGGCAAAGAAGGAAATGGAAATGCGTGCTGAAGAGACTACAGATGGCCTTCTGCAGTTTGAGGGCTTTGCTGCCGAAAGTGATGCTGAGGGAGCTTCGGAAGATACCCTGCATTCCTCGGGTTCTGTGAACACATCACACTCTTTTGTAGATGACATCACCCCGCTTACAGCTAATATGTATGAAAATGCGGTGCTTCATACCATTACAAATACTGCCCCTGCATTGCACGGATTTCGTGCCGATGCGGACGAAAAGAAAGGCCATTTGGATTGCTTCAAAAATGGATGGATCGGCCGGAAGGTTGGAGATAAGATAACATTTACGATAGATTGCAGGTGTCTTGCCGTTCAGTATCGTAAGACCATCCATAAACCTTCTCCGATTGCCAGACTGGTGATTGATGGAGACGAGACCAATGCTGTAATCCTGGACGGAAACTTCGATCAGACATGGGGAGATTGTCTCTATCTGGAAAGAATTCTCCACCATGACGAGCAGAAGACGAGGGTAATAACGATTGAGATTATTGAAGCAACGAAAGAGGACAAAAATCCGTTCTACTTACTTGCATTGATTACTGCGTAAGTGAAAAATCCGTTCCATTTATTTCATGAATTGATGCGTAAGTGAATAGAAGACTGTTTGATTGAAAAAGGACTGTTTAGTTAAAACGGTTTAATTGAAAAAAGACTGTTTAGTTAAAACGGTTTAATTGAAAAAAGACTGCTTGAGTGGATAAAAAAGGGATGAAACTTTCAAAAAGTTCCATCCCTTTT
>CALZKI010000071.1 GCA_945787995.1 uncultured Lachnospiraceae bacterium
ATTTATGTAGAAAAATAGACATATGTGTAGAGGAACCCTCTTTTTGAGGGTTCTTTTACGTTATAGGAAATTCCTCGGAAGTTCCTATAACGTAAAAATGCTCCGCAAGGATGCGCATGCTTTTGCAGTGGAATAAAGTCTATGGTATAATCCAAACTATGGTTATCGTGAATATTTTGGCGCTTATTTTGCTTGTTTTGTTAATTGCAGATCGTATGGAAACATCTATGGTTCGCGCATGGCCCATAGGTGTTGGTGTGCTTATGATGGTCCTTTACGGATTGTCTTTTTTTGGCGCCCTGAAATGGATTGATTTATTGGGTGTCCTTTTTCTCCTGACAGGCTCTGTTTATTTTTGGAGAAAAGACAGGAAACTATGTATGGAAAAAGTATGCCGCAAGATCTGCGAGCCTTCTTTTCTTGTTGCACTTCTTTTTGTGATACTTATTTCCGTTTTGGTAAATGATAAATGTGTAAGCTGGTGGGATGAAATCAACTTCTGGGCAGCAGATGTAAAATCTATTTTCTATCGGAATGGTTTTGCCGCAAAATACGAGAATGTTGCTCCTGAATTTGGTGACTATCCGCCCGGGACACAATTGATAAAATGGTGGTTTTTGCATATGAACCCGAAGGCATTTGACGAAGGGCTTATGTTCGCAGGCTACTATTTCCTGATTTTCTCGTTCCTGGTTCCCTCGTTGGACCGCATCAAAATGAAACAAAAAGTAGGGCAGGTTTTCGCCATGATCGGATGGTGCATTCTGCTTTGGCTTTTCCCGACTACAGTGGAGGCATTCTGGGTAGAGGGAAGCTGTGCGGATCTGAGTATGGCGGTGATATATGGTGCATTTCTGGTGGAAATTGTGAGCAATAGGCCGAAGAAATATGCTTTCGTGCCGGGACTGTACCTTTCCTGTATGTCACTTTGCAAAAATACCTCTTTTATCTGGCTTGCGTTTGCCGGGGTATTTCTTCTCATCTATATACAATTTATTGGAGAGAAAAAAACCTTTGAGATGCTAGTTTTCAAAACCGGCAACAGACTTATGCAAACCCTGATCATCCTGGCCATGCCGGTGTTGGTGTATGGAAGCTGGTGGAGCTTCTGCCTGCTCAACCGGCGCGTGGCGGCTCATACCGGCAACGCGATTCATATGGCCACCGGTTCTTTGGCGGTTCCGGAGTATCAGGAGGTTCTGGCACAGTCCTTTGCAACTGCATTTGTGAAATGGCCGTTGCACAGATATGCAAATGGTTTGGTAAACTTAAGTCCGCTTGCTTTTTTACTTTTCTTCACCTGTCTTTTCTTTGTGTTGGTGGCCTTTAGAAAGATTGGTAAAAAGCAGGGCATATTCCTGGGGATATTTACTTTGGTGTCCGGGGTGCTTTTCTACCTCAGTAACCTGGTTTGTCACCTGACCATTTTTGCGGCAGAGACCCAGTACCTGGAACCATTTGCAATGGTTTCGTCTATCGAAAGATATGGTGCTCCATTTACCATTGGAACGATGATGCTTGCTTTTGAAATGCTGTCAGGGATTCCCATCATAAAGACGAAAAAGAAATCGGATGAAAATATTTGGGCCGGCGCTTTTATCCTGGCCGGAATCTTCATTTTATTCACCTGCGATTACAGCAACGGATTTAAGGCAATTCACGGATATCGTGGGGAAAGTGAGAAGATGATACAAAGTCGAAAAGATATAGTTGGTGATGAGGCGGAGAAACTGAAGGCTATATATCCTGACTCAAAAGGATATGGCAGAGTCCTATATGCCAAAGACATAAACAATTACAGTTGGGTACAGAATACATACATCTCCTATGAGATGTCGCCGTTTTCTGTCATGTACTCTGCAGTAAATATGGATACCGTGAATGAACAGGAACTGTTGGCTTTGCTGGATTGGGCCCATGCAAAATACGTATATTTTGATGGAAACCTTTATGAAAATGACGGAGGGAAATTAACAGATGCAGCCAAATAATATACCGGTCATTATTCCTGCATATGAACCTGACGAGAAGCTGCTGGATTTATTGCATAATCTAAGAGCAGATGGTTGGGATAAGATTGTTGTTGTGGATGATGGAAGCAAAGAAGGTTATGCCCATATTTTTGACAGGGCTGTCGCTGACTATCAGGTGGAGCTTCTGGTGCATGCAGAAAACAAGGGAAAGGGCAGAGCATTGAAAACCGCTTTTGCCTATTGCCTGGAAAAGTATCGGGATTGCGTCGGGGTGGTGACTGCCGATTCTGACGGGCAACACTCCCCTGCCTGCATTTTTTCCTGTGGGGAAGCGCTGCTGAATCATCCAAACGCACTGGTTCTCGGCTGCCGGTGCTTTGATCAGGAGAATGTACCGAAGAAATCGGAATTTGGCAACAAACTGACCCGCAGGATTTTGAAATATATGACCGGACTGAATATCTCAGACACCCAAACCGGACTTCGTGGAATTTCTGTGGATTTTATGGAGGCATTATTGCATGTACCCGGAGAAAGATACGAGTTTGAAACCAATATGCTTCTGGAAAGCAAGTCCCTGCACATTCCCATTGTTGAAGTACCTATTGAAACCATTTATATTGAGGGAAACGCATCTTCCCATTTCAATCCAATTAAGGATTCCATAAAAATATATATGATCTTTGTCCGGTTTTTGCTTTCCTCCTTGTCATCAAGCATTGTAGATATGGTGCTTTTCGGGCTGCTTTGTTATGTTTTCAAAAACAGGAATGGGTTTGCAGACTCCTACATTGTGGTTTCTACTGTTTTGGCAAGAATTGTTTCTGCCTTCTATAACTACAGTGTGAATTATAAGGTGGTATTTAAAAGCGAAGGTGGTGTTATGAGAACCCTTCCGAAGTATGCATTTTTGGCGATTGTTCAGATGAGCTTAAGCGCATTTCTGGTAAACCATCTGTATCCGCTGATTGGCGGCTTTGAAGTGTTTGTGAAGATTCCCGTGGATGTGTTTCTGTTTTTCTTAAGCTATGTGGTCCAGAGAGAATTTGTGTATGTGGGGAAGAAACATGACTGATATGAAAAAAATAACAGCGTTGGGAATGACACTTATCTGTCTGGCAATTGGCCTGACCGGGTGTGGCGGGCCCAAAGCTGTTCAACTGATCGACAATTTACCGGAGGTCAATTTTGATGTGGATTATCCTGTGGGCCAGATTACAAAAGATGTAACGGTTACGCAAAGCTTTATCAGTAACTGCAACCAGATTGATTCCATACAGTTGTATGGTGCCACTTACATCAGGCAGAATACGGCCACCGTTCAGGTAAGAGTGCTTTTGACGGAACAGGTGGGAGACCTGCAGGGGAAGGAATTGGCAAGATTTATCCTGGATTCGGCACTGATGCAGGATAATAGCATCATCGAATTGGCCTTTGGAGACGGGGCAGAACAGGCTCCCTGCGTGGTGGATGCCTTTTGCGACAAAGCCTTGAACAAGGAGTTGTCAGGAAAACCCTGCCTGATTGAGATCACTTCACCGGACGGGGAACCGGATTTCAGTCCCACCTTCTGGATGACAGAGGAAGACATCTATGCAGATGGTGTTCTTACCGTTGGAGGCTTTGAACAATACAACGATTTGTGGTTTCAGGTGAAGGGGTTGAAGTGATTACCGGAAGCGAAAATGTGACATAGAACGCTTGATTGTCGACCTATTGCAATATTACATCAATTGTCAACCTTTTATAATAGAAGGTTGACAAACATCAATTTATCCATTATTCTTTATTTGAGTTTTTCGGGAAACTCCCTTGTCGAAATTGTGTTTTTGACAAGGGAGCTGGGAAATGAATACAGATATCATTGATCTCATGAAAGGATGATGTGATGAAAGATACTTTTTTTACCACAAAACGAATTGTATTGATTGGAATGATGACAGCGGTAACCTGCATTCTGGGACCTTTATCGATTCCATTACCTTTTAGCCCGGTACCCATTTCATTTACCAATCTTGCCATATACTTTAGTCTTTATGTTTTGGGAATGAAGGCAGGAACAGTCAGTTATCTAATATACCTTCTTCTGGGATTTGTAGGGCTTCCTGTTTTCTCCGGATTTAGTGGTGGTGTTGGCAAATTGGCAGGACCAACGGGCGGTTATCTGATTGGGTTTATCTTTATGGCAATTGTTTCGGGCTGGATCATTGACCGTTTTCCCGGAAAATATTTATATCACGCACTTGGATTAGTGCTTGGCACAATCATTTGTTATGCGTTTGGAACCATTTGGCTTGCCAGACAATTGAATATGACCTTTATCGCCGGTCTTGGTGTGGGCGTGATACCATATCTGCCGGGTGACGGCTTGAAAATACTGGCTGCATTGCTTGTGGGACCCACTTTACGAAAACAGATCCAGAGACAATCATAGTGGATATTATGAAACTGTACCGACTTCTGAAAGTTAGATGAATATTCTAACTTTCGGGGGTCGTTTTTTTTATCTCAGTTGGAGAAGACTCCCACTTCTATAAGTGGTGAGTGAAGAAGCAAACTAGTCTCAGTGGGAGTACAATCTCCAACTGAGATAAAAGCCTCCGGCGGATGGCAGAGATGCGCAGATGAAAATGTCGCACAAAAGTGCGACGCGCATCTCGCCGTCAATAACGCCGAGGCGTTATTGAATAAGAAACTGTCATGCAGATTGATGATAGGGCTACCGAAGTGATAGAATGATGGTGCTATGAAGCATAATGTCATATTTCGGCGGAATATGATATTGGAAAATACGAATCCGGAGAAATGAAGTATGAAAATTATTTTATCTCCTGCCAAAAAAATGCATGTAGATACAGATAACCTGGCACCGGTTGGGCTGCCGGGTTATTTGGGGTTAACAGAAGAAATTCTGGCATGGTTAAGAGGCAAATCAAAAGAGGAATTGAAGAAGCTTTGGGGCTGCAACGACAAAATTGCGGAGACCAATTTTGAACGTCTGGAATATATGGATCTGCGCAGACGGTTAACGCCTGCCATCCTGTCTTATGAAGGCATCGCCTATCAATATATGGCTCCTTCATTGTTCGAGAATGGACAATTTGATTATGTGGAAGAACACTTGAGAATATTGTCTGCTTTTTATGGTGTATTGAAGCCTATGGACGGAGTTACGCCCTATCGTCTGGAGATGCAGGCCAAGGCTGCAATTGGAGAGGCCAAAGACTTGTATGAATTCTGGGGAAGCAGGTTGTACGAGGCAGTGCGGGATGACAGCGGGGTAATGATTAATCTGGCTTCCAAAGAATATGCGAAATGTATTGAGAAGTATGTGACAACCAAAGACCGATATATTACCGTGAATTTCGTAGAGAAGTCGGGAGATAAGCTGGTTACCAAAGGCACCTATGCCAAAATGGCAAGAGGAGAGATGGTTCGCTTCATGGCAGAGAATCATGTAGAAGACCCCCTGGAAATCCGGAAATTTGACAGACTTGGGTATGTGTTCCGAGAAGAATTGTCTTCTGAAACAGAATATGTATTTGAGAGAGTGGGATAACTAAAGTACATTTCCTTTTGGAAATCAGATGATAGGTTTAGGTGTAAAATAGTTGGTTGGAGAAGGCTTATAGGTATGGAGTCGACAGAAAGAAACATGGAGACCGGGAAAAAGAGCAGAAAATTGGAAATCATTCTCATTGCCGCAATGCTTTTGGTGGGGGTATTGATGATCGTGGTCATGAGCTTTGCCAAAGGTGGCACGAAGGTGGTTGTGTCTGTAGGTGGCGAAGAGTATGGAGTGTATAGCCTTCACAAAAACCGGGAGATAGAGATCAAATCTGAGGAAGGCATAAACATTCTAAAAATAGAAAACGGACAGGCTAACATGATTTCCGCAACCTGTCCGGATAAAATATGTGTCAATATGTTTCCCATTTCTGAAGAGGTCCCGGGGGCGATTGTTTGCCTTCCCAATGAAGTGATTGTGGAACTGAAAGAAGAGTAGGAAATGAATTACTTAAATCGTATCCTTTTCACTGTAAATTCTCCTAACAGACCGATCACAATACCGGCAAGAATTCCCCCGATCCACAGAAACGGTAAGTACCAAAGTACATGGATGCTTTTCAGAACCAACATAGCTACCAGAATCTGTCCCATGTTATGGAAGATACCGCCTGCCACGCTGACGAAACGAAGACTGAAGTTGGTGTATTTTTTCAGAACAAACATGGCGATAAAGCTGAGCATACCGCCTGCCATGGAATACATCAGTGCGGCCATGTTGCCAAAGGTGAAGCTGACCAGCAGGATTCTGACCATATTAAGGGCAAATGCATCGAAAGCACTTAATCGGTATAAGGCAATCAGAACCACCAGATTGGTAAGCCCCAACTTAATGCCCGGAATAGGAAAAAAATATGGAATTTGCATTTCCACCCAGGAAAGCACAAAAGCAAGCGCGATGAGTAACCCTCTAAGCGCTATTTTTTTTGAGTAGTCTGTTTTCATGTGGTTCTCCGGTTATTGAGAATGTCATGTATGGCATATATTACCATGCAATGTTTTGTCTGCGAGAAATGTTTTTAGGACAAATTCAAATCCACAGATAAAATTCCATTATTCTGTCTAAACTATATATCATACTTTTGCTTTTGCATAACAATATTTTGGACAGAAGCATAGGAAAAATGCATTTCTTAAGCATAGATAGCATACCATGTTTTTTATCGGAATATTGTTTCAATCACACCTACACTCAGTGGAAAGGAATGAAAATCGGCCATTTCATCATAGCATGGTTACGATTTTTTACCAACGTATGTTTCAGAGTAAATCATTATTTGCAGGGGGGATTCATCCCACGGATGGTTTTGACAAGGCATTGACCGGCGGAAAAAATATCATCAAATATATCCCAAATACGGTTCGAATTTCCCTGAAGCAGGGGCTTGGTCCGGCGTGCAAGCCTGTTGTGCATGCAGGAGATCATGTGATGGAAGGACAGTTGATCGGTGAAGCCGGTCACTTCCTAAGTGCCCATGTACATGCTTCTGTAACCGGCACAGTTACTGCCGTAGATGAGACGGCTTGTGAAATCGCTGTGGAAGACTGCCGCCTGCCGGACACAGATTGTGTATATTACAAAGAATTTGTGGAAATTTCTTATTCCAAAGAGGAACTGGTGAGGCTGCTTTCGGAAGGTGGTCTGGTTGGTATGGGCGGGGCAGGTTTCCCCACCGCTGTAAAGTATGCCACCAAGGAGAAAATCTCCCATTTGTTGATCAATGGGGCGGAATGTGAGCCTTTTCTTACCTGTGATGAGCATCTGATCTTAGAACAGGGTATGGCAATCCTGAATGGTGCCCGTGCCTTGAAGAAGGCCTGCGGTGCCCAAAAAGTAATCATATGTATGGAAGATAACAAGGTACATTGTAAGGAAGCTTTGGACAAGCTTCTTGCAGGTCATGGCCGGGAAGTGGAGATCCGGTTACTGCCTACCAAATATCCACAGGGTAGTGAAAAGCAGTTGATTCAGGCTGTTATGGGGGTGGAGATTCCCGCCGGTAAGCTGCCGGCAGAAGTTGGTGCTATGGTTTCCAACATCCAAACGGCAAAGGCTGCTGCTGACATGATCTTTGGCGGGTTTCCTTCTACAAGCCGGGTGATTACGATTACCGGAGATGTGGCCCACCCCGGAAACTACCTTGTTCCCATTGGAACAGATATAGGGGAATTGGTGGCACTGGCAGGAGATGTGAAGTCCAAAGACAATAAAGTGATTCTGGGGGGACCGATGACCGGTCGTTTGCTTGGTTTTTGTCTGGATGCAGCAAAAATGCAGGCGGAAAAAATGGCTGTTGTATCTAAGGTATCAGGCGGGCTGGTTGTATTAGACGGAAATAAACCGGAGGTCTCCAACTGCATCAAGTGCGGTCGCTGTTTGCAGGTGTGTCCTGCCGGCATCAAACCGGTGATGATTGAGAAAAATTATTTACTGGGAAATTTGATTGCGTGTAAAGCGTTATATGCTACGGAATGTATTGCCTGTGGTTCCTGCTCCTATATATGTCCTGCCCGAAGAGAGCTGGCCTTTCATGTTGTCAGTGCCAGAGAGGCAGTTCGGGCAAAAATCAGAGAGGAGGCTGCCCAACATGCATAAAGATGTACACAGTCCCTATATTCGCACGAAGGTAACAACCGCTTCCATCATGCAGGATGTGTGTGTCGCACTTGTACCTGCACTGGTAGGTGCGATCATTTTCTTTGGCATTGGATCCCTGCTCATCACGCTTGTGAGTGTGGCAACCTGTGTGGCAGGTGAAGCCCTGTGGCAGTTTGCTCATCATCAGAAAATCACGGTAAAGGATTTCAGTGCCGTTGTAACCGGCATGCTTCTTGCCTTTAACGTGCCATCCACCACGCCCTTGTGGGTGATAGTGCTTGGTGCTGCTTTTTCTATCCTTGTGGTAAAACAGTTTTTTGGCGGTATCGGTAACAATGTAATCAATCCGGCGTTAATGGGGCGTCTTTTCTTAATGCTGGTCTATCCGACCAAAATCATGAGCTATGCAGAACCTATGGATGTAGATGCAATCACAAGTGCCACTGTGCTTGCCTCTCTGAAAGCCACCGGGAAGACAGGCTATTCTTTGTGGGATGCGTTTGTGGGAAAGGTACCCGGCTCTCTGGGTGAAACCAGTGCCTTATTGTTGCTGATCGGTTTCGCTTATCTGGTCTGGAAAAAAGAGGTAAACGTGGCAATCAGCGGCGCTTTCTTTGCCACCATATGTATCATAAGTCTATGCTTGGGGCAAAACCCGTTTATGCAGCTTTTTGCCGGCGGTGTGGTGCTGGGTGGCTGCTATATGCTGACGGACTATAACCTTGCTTCAGGCAGCGGCAAATGGATATACGGCATTGCTGCAGGCATGATCGTGATGGCGATTCGCCTTTGGGGCACTTACCCGGAGGGGGTCTGCTTTGCACTGTTAATTGTGAACAGTATGTCCGGCCTGATCGACGGATTGTTGAAAAAAGGACATATATACGGAATAGAAGATTAGAAAGAGGACAATTGATTATGAAAATGGGAAATAGGAAACCAATTATGAAAAGCGGAAAGAGGGTGACAGATTATGACAAATAAAATGCAGGGTTACTTATCTTTACTTCTTGTAGTTGCAATGATGTTTGTGGTAGTTTTCGGCGTTGC
>CALZKI010000072.1 GCA_945787995.1 uncultured Lachnospiraceae bacterium
TTCGCGGCAGTAAATCCAAAATGACCTACTGTCAATTCCACATGGGACTGCTCATCAAAATACTCAACCGCCTGTTTCTTACGCAAGTCACGATAACCGGGATGGGTGCCTTTGACAAATACAGTATCCGTCAACGCACTTTCAGAAGAGTCCGGTCCTACATGAATCGTATACTCTCCCTCTTCCAACAGCATGGTTTTGCTGATCACATCAAAATAGCGAAGATCATCTGAAGCTATCTCCAGGACAACGGTTCTCTTTTCGCCTGGCTGTATGTCTTTCACTCTCCGGAAAGCAACCAGTTGTTTGATTGGTCTCTTTACACGACATTTCGGAGCAGTGGCATAAACCTGTACCACTTCATCACTTGCTACAGCCCCTGCGTTCCGGATGGTAAAGCATACTTGCACAGTGCCCCGGCAGGATGCTTCCACCTGCAGATCCTCATATACAAAGCGACTGTAGGTCAGACCAAATCCGAATGGAAACAGTACTTCCTTTTCAAAATACCGATAGGTTCTCGGATGCTGGATGATATCATAATCATTCATGTCCGGCAAATCCCCATCGTCCAAGTACCAGGTCTGGTTTAGTCGCCCAGCCGGTTTATTCTCTCCCACCAGTGTTTCCGCCACTGCGGTTCCCAAATCCTGCCCTCCGGTTGCTGTCCAAAGAATGGCTTTGGCTTTGTCCTTTACCTCGCCCAAGGCATAGGGATAATTGCACTGCAATACAAGCACCACATTCTGATTGACTGCGTATACCGCATCAAACAATGCCTTTTGTGCCGGCGGCAAAGCAAGGGTAGTACGATCGATCTCCTCTTTTGCATTGATCATCGGATTACAGCCAAGTACCAGAACAACCTGTTGTTTTGTTTTTGCAAGTGCTTTTGCATTCTGTATGCCATCCTGCACAATTTCCATGACGAAGAAAGCGTTCTGCAATTCTTCATGCATAGTAACCACTTCGTTTCGTTCATTCACCTGTAAAGGATAATCAAATCTTGTGGTCAACTGCAGGGTATTGTTTTCTTTCCGGATGACATGGAACAATTCATGAACAAACCATTCAAAGGTCTCCTGTTTAGAACAGTACAGTCTGTCGCCCACTCCCGGGATATCTTTCTTCTCCGGGTGTTCACAGTTCATAAACTTTCCGGTTCTCTCACACTTGAAGGTGAAGCTTTCTTCCCCCCAATCTTCCACGATAAACACATCCGGGGTATCTGTCACAGATAGTTTTTCATCTTCTGTTACGGTAATTCCCTGGGAGGTTTTATTCCCCTGCTCATCTGCCAGATAGAAGATGACTCTGTTCTTCCCATCTGCAAAATCCATCTTGGACCCTTTGATTTTCTCCAACCCATCCTTTGTGGTCACTTGATAAGGCGGGCGTCCGCCATACCAGTCCATATACCATTCATCTGCTACAGGACCGATTAATGCAGTATCGTCCAGGGCTTCCTTCTCCAAAGGAAGCATATTCTTTCCTGTTGATACCGCTTCATTCTTTAACAGAACGACAGCCTCTCTTGCCATCTGCAGACTAACCTGCCCGGCCTCTGCGGAACAAATATCTTCTTCTGTTACCAAGTCATAAGGGTTGGAGGGTACACGATCATACACACCCAGCTTGATCTTGGTTCTTAGCATATTGCGAAGTGCTGTATCCAAATCACCTTCATCGATCAGTCCCAGTTCATATGCCTCACGAACGGCAGCATTCACATTAGAAGGTTTATCGGAGAATGCGTCCGTACCTGCTTTTAACGCAGCAGCCACGGTCTCTGCATGTATCCCAAAATAATGGTGCTGTTTTACCACAAGAACGGTGGCACTTCCGTCGCTGACCACATGAGTCAAACCATATTTTTCCTTCAAAACCTCTTTCAGTTCAGGATTCAGCATGCCCGGAATACCATTGATTCCGTTATAGGCCGCCATAACGCCCTCCGGCTTTCCTTCCATAATACAACGTCTGAAAACATCCAGGTAATATTCATATTTATTTCTGGGGTCCACGGTTGTATTTACAAAACAACGGTAGCGTTCCATGTTATTTGCATAGAAATGCTTCAGTGTTGCAGCACACCGAATATAAAACGGATCATCTCCCTGCATACCCTGAATATAGGCCCCTGCCATTTTTCCCGTCAGGTAAGGATCTTCTCCGTACCCCTCTTCATTCCTGCCCCATCTGGGATCCCGTTCCAGGTCCACGGTGGGAGCCCATCTGGACAAACCTGCCCCGGCATGTCTGTGAGAAATCACACGTGCTTCTGTACCGGTCACTTCTCCGGCCCTTTTGATCAGTTCCGTATCCCAAGTAGCACTCATGCCAATGGGCTGTGGAAAAGAAGTCGAAATGTCCGGCTCTCCCAAGCCATTCTGGTCGTTTCTGCCTTCCACACCATGAGCCGCTTCTCCGCCAACTCCCAGTCTTGGAATTCCAAGTCTTGGCAGATCTAACGAAGAGGAGGGCATACTGTCCAGCTTCTCCTCTATTGTCATATGGGTAAGCAACCAGTCAATTCTCTTATCTACAGAAAGTGAACTGTCCCAAAAAGGTGTGCTTTTGTCAACTTTGATTGTTTCTGCCATACCAATAACCTTCCCCTATACTCCATTACACTACTTCTTAATCTTCATAGTCAGTGCAATACGTTTCTTTGCCAAATCTACATCCAGCACCTGCACGTCTACAATGTCCCCAACACTTACTGCCTCCAGGGGATGCTTGATAAATCTGTCTGTCATTTGAGAAATATGTACCAGACCATCCTGATGTACCCCGATATCCACGAATGCACCAAAATCAATGACGTTTCTTACAGTACCCTTCAGTACCATGCCGGGCTTCAAATCCTTCATATCAAGTACATCACTTCTAAGAATCGGCGCTGGCATATCCTCACGGGGATCTCTGGCAGGCTTTTCCAATTCCTTCAGAATATCCACCAGTGTGATTTCACCAATGCCCAGTTTCTTTGCCACTTCGGCTTTGTTCTTTATTTTTTTCTCCAGGCTGCCCTCTGTAATGGTCTGTTCTGCAGGAGCCTTGCTCTCTTTTGCAGGAGCCTCCAGGACAGCGCCCTGCATGGCAGCTGCCAACGCTTTGCCCATGGCAGAGTTTGTATTTCTGATCACAACCTGGGGTTTTTTCTTCTCCTGTTTCTTAGGCTGTGGCTTTGCCGGCTTCTTTGCGGCAGCCTGTTTCTGTGCTTCCTTCACATCCTCCATGGTGAGTCCCATAATGTCCAAAAGCTGCATGGCTGCCTCATAGGATTCGGGATGAACGCTGGTGGCATCCAGGGGATTGTCACCATCTGTGATCCGCATGAAGCCTGCACACTGTTCATAGGCCTTTGGTCCCAGTTTTGCCACCTTGAGCAGTTCTTTGCGGTTCACAAATCTGCCGTTTGCTTCTCTGTATTCAACAATATTTTTGGCGATCACTTTGGAAACACCTGATACGTATTCCAAAAGGGATGCGGATGCTGTGTTAAGATCCACACCTACCTTATTTACGCTGTCTTCCACCACGCCGTTTAAGGCTTCGCCCAGTTTTTTCTGGTTCATATCATGCTGGTACTGACCCACACCGATAGATTTGGGATCAATCTTTACCAGTTCCGCAAGGGGATCCTGCAGACGTCTTGCAATGGAAGCAGCACTTCTTTGTCCCACATCAAACTGTGGAAACTCTTCTGTTGCCAGCTTGCTTGCCGAGTACACGGAAGCGCCGGCTTCGTTGACAATGACATATTGAAGAGGTGTGTCCAACTCCTTGATCAATTCCACAATCACCTGTTCCGATTCTCTGGAAGCAGTACCGTTACCAACAGAGATCAGATCCACGTGATACTTTTTGATAATATCCTTTAATATCTTTTTGGATTCTTCCACTTTATTCTGTGGTGCAGTAGGATAAATGACTTTCGTATCCAAAACCTTACCGGTCTCATCCACAACAGCCAGTTTACAACCTGTTCTGAATGCAGGATCCCATCCAAGCACCACTTTACCTTTGATTGGAGGTGCCATCAGAAGCTGTTCCAGATTCTTACCAAATACGGTAATCGCACCGTCTTCCGCCTTTTCCGTCAAGTCATTTCTGATCTCTCTTTCAATAGCAGGAGCAATCAGTCTGTCGTAGCTATCCTGCACCACTTCCTGCAAAATGGGAGTGGTGTAGGGATTATCGCTTGTCAGTGTTTTCTTCTCCAGGAATCGGATAATTCTCTCCACAGGAGCTTCAATCTTCACAGTCAGTACTTTCTCGTTCTCACCACGATTCAAAGCAAGCACCCGATGACCGGCCGCTTTTTTAATGGCTTCTTCGTACTGATAATACATTTCATAAACGCTTTCTGCATTGACATCCTTTGCAGAGCTTACAAGCTTACCTTCTTCCACGGTAGCTTCTCTGATATAACTTCTGTAGTCGGCATTGTCGGAAATCTGTTCCGCAATAATGTCCTTAGCTCCCTGCAGGGCTTCCTTCACATCAGACACGCCCTTTTCCGAATCCACGTATTTCTCTGCTTCTTTTTCTATCGACTCTGATGCATTCTGTTCCAGAATATAGGCAGCCAAAGGCTCCAGACCTTTTTCCTTGGCAACACTGGCTCTTGTTTTTCTTTTGGGTCTGTAAGGACGATACAAATCCTCCACCACTACCATGGTCTCTGCAGCCAGAATCTTGTCCCGCAGTTCATCCGTCAGCATGCCCTGTTCTTCAATACTGGACAGAACCTGCTCCTTCTTTTCTTCCAGATTACGAAGATATGTCAATCTTTCATGCAGGTTACGAAGCACCTCATCATTCAGGGAACCTGTTGCTTCTTTACGATATCGGGAAATGAAAGGAATCGTATTTCCTTCATCAATCAGCTTCACTGCAGCTTCAATCTGCCATTTTTCTACTTTCAGTTCTTCCTTGAGTTTTAAAATAATATCCATGTTCTTCCTCATTTCACTTTTTCTGGTACTAATCCATTTCAGTATAGTAAAATAAGCCTTTTTTTTCAAGAGAAATCCCCCTTGCCAAGGGTCACCAAATGCCCGTTGCCAGCGAACCCCAAATAAGGTAAGATATATACAAATTAAAAGGAGTGAAGAAGCAATATCATGGTTGAGTTAGATAACATGAAATCAGAAATCCAGACGTATCAGATCCCTCTGCAGGAGGTCTCTGCCTCTCTGGATTTGGAAAATAAAGAAAAACGAATTGAAGAGTTGGAAATGGAAATGCAGTCTCCAAATTTCTGGGACGACCCGGAGATTTCCAACAAAAAGATGAAGGAATCCAAAAACCTGAAGGATACTGTAGATACCATGCACGGATTGCTGAATCAGTATCGTGATATTCTGGAATTGATCGAGATGGGATATGAAGAAAACGATCCTGCCATTATTCCCGACATTCAGGCAGAACTGGATCATTTCAAATCGACCTTCGAGGAAATCCGTATCAACACGCTTTTCTCCGAGGAGTACGATCATAATAATGCCATCCTGAAGCTGAACGCAGGAGCCGGCGGTACAGAAAGCTGCGACTGGTGTGCCATGTTATTCCGCATGTATTCCAGATGGGTGGAGCGGAAGGGGCTCAGTCTGGAAATACTGGACTCCCTGGATGGTGATGAAGCAGGCATCAAATCCATTACCTTCCAGGTAAACGGTGAAAATGCCTACGGGTATTTGAAATCAGAAAAGGGCGTTCATCGTCTGGTTCGTATCTCCCCTTTCAATGCACAGGGAAAACGTCAGACCTCCTTTGTCTCTCTGGATGTTATGCCGGAGATCGACGAAGATATTGATATCGAAATCAAGGATGAAGATATTCGTATCGATACCTACCGAAGCAGCGGTGCCGGTGGTCAGCATATCAACAAGACTTCCTCCGCCATTCGTATCACCCACTTTCCTACCGGCATAGTAGTAACCTGCCAGAACGAAAGAAGCCAGTTCCAGAATAAGGACAAGGCTATGCAGATGCTGAAGGCAAAACTCTATATGTTACAGAAGGAATTGAACGCCGAGAAATTGTCCGACATCCGTGGGGATGTAAAGGATATCGGCTGGGGCAACCAGATTCGCTCCTATGTGCTGCAGCCCTACAAAATGGTGAAGGACCTTCGTACCGGCGAGGAATCCGCCAACGCAGATGCTGTTCTGGATGGTGCCCTGGATCCCTTCATCAACGCCTACCTGAAATGGCTCAGCATCGGAAGCCCGGACCGAAACATCGACCAGTAATATGTCTACAAAAAGCCCCGGTCCAACAGACCGAGGCTTTATCTTTCCATATAACTTCGTCCATGTAGCATACCCAAAATACGCAAGGACTTATCTATTCTCTGGCGCGCATCACTTCCAGGAAAAATTCTGCTGTGGCAGCGTTCATATACGGCTGCACCCAAAGTAATCCGATACCAAAGGACAAAAACGCAAACAGTAATAAAGGAATGAAGGAACACAGCAGACAAAAGAGTTTAAACTTATATCCCTTCATGATCTTAGCACTCATTTTCAGCAATGCCTGTGCAGAAGCATCGGGAAAATCATGAAGCAGGTAGAAGGCCTGTGAAAAAGCCAGTGCCAGATACATGATCACAATTCCTGACAGAGCAAGCAGGATTCCGCCAACCCCTACCACACCATATTGCTGCATGGCAATCCCTAATACAGCACATGCCACTCCGGGAAGCATACATGCAAAATACAAAAGCGTCTGGTAAACCTGAATCAAAATGGCCTTTTCCGGCTGGTTCTTAAATCCGTAATAGATCATGGAGCCATCTACCGGTCTGTTACAGCAGATATTCAAATACAAATAACAATGCCCTGAAGCGAAAAGGGCTGACAAAATGGTAACCATAATCTGTAAGAGATAAAAAAGGATCAAACCGGGCACAGTAGCCCTATCACAAACAAGATTGATCAGAATAGTCAATCCTGTGAGAAACAACTGAATGGTGATTAAGGCATTGATTGCCACGCCAAACCGCCCTACCATATGATATTTTGCTCTATATTTCAGTTCTTTTGCAGAAGCAAAGGTACTCATCTGTCTATATCCTTTCTAACCCGCCAGATCAATATTATTCCCCAGATATTTGGCTCTGTCAGAGGACTTCAAATCCTTCTGATAGGGATTTTCCTCATTATAATATTTGATCTGTGTGGAGGTAACTCCACCTGCCACATAAGATCTGCCACACTCCGGACAGACCGCAGTCTTTAACGTAACATTGCAGGCCAAAACCTTTCCATTGTTCTGACTTGCCTTTTTATAGGCATTGGATACGTGCTGCTGCTCATGGGCTCTGACTGCCGCTCCGGCAGCACTTGGAGAAACGTGGGCAGCCGCCTTAAAGGATACATTTGCCTCGTCAGAACCATCCTGATATTTCCGTTCCTTACAGGTCTGGCATTCTGCCGGAGAAGATTTTCTGCCGGGTGCTTTCTGCACAGACTCGCCCGGATTCTTGATTGCACCGGAGACAGCACCGGTTGCACCTGTATTGTCCGCTCTTGTTACCGGTCCCAGCGCTGCTGTTGCCTGATATGCGGCATAACCGGATACACCAAATCCAAGGCCTGATATTCCACCGATACCCATACTTTTTCTCCTTTCTGCACCATGATTGCGTCACATTCCGCCACATCATTCTACTGCAAATGCGTGGCTTCCTTGTAAACCTTTTTTACTTACCCAACTCCTGCTGCATGTCTTCTAACATCTCATCAAAAGTATATCCGTACATTTCCTCGCAAGCTTCATTTAGTTGATTGCGATATTCCGGATTCGTCATTACCATATTAACACAAAAAACAATAAGCGCCAAATTCAAAACCAAACCGCCCACTCCACAAATAATACCGGTCTTTGCCTTGGTCAACATAGGAACATTCGGTTCTCTCTTTGACAGCACGCCAAAGATAATACTCAATCCGCCAAAAATGAAGGGCAGATATACGGTCATACAGATCGTAGTAACAATTGCCAGAATACCACAGGTAAATGCAGCAGTGACAAAGCCGTTGGAGTTGCTGTATGACACAGGCGGACGATATCCCATCCCGGGATTCGTTGGCGGTACAGGATTGTTATTCTGTTGTTGAGTCCCCGAATCGCCTTGGGGTTGCCATAAATTCTCGTCCATACGCTCGTAGCCTTTCTAATTCTATGTTTGGTGACAATTGTTTCTTCTTATTTGTTTCTTCCGCAACACTGCTTATACTTTTTCCCCGAGCCGCATGGACATGGGTCATTTGGATAAATCTTTGCTTCTTCTCTCTTTTTCGGTGCTCTTGCAGCACTGTCATCCTTGTTGGTACCGGTAACCTTAGCTACCTGCTCTCTTTCCACTTTCTGTTCAATACGTACGTGGAACAGCAATCGAACGGTTTCCTCCTTAATGTTCTGAGTCATTTCATCGAACATCTCGTATCCGCTCATCTTATACTCAACCAAAGGATCCTTCTGTCCATATGCCTGCAAACCGATACCCTGGCGGAGTTGATCCATATCATCAATATGATCCATCCATTTTCTGTCGATCACTTTCAGTAGAATCACACGCTCGATTTCACGGATAGCTTCCGGTTCAGGGAACTCTGCCTCTTTTGCCTCATACAGCTTCACAGCTTCTTCCTTCAGCTGTTGCTTCACGCCATTCTTCTTGGTAGGAACCCTCTTCTTAGTAACAAGCTGCAGCGGAATTGTGGGAAGCAGAAGCTGGTTCAATTCTGTGAAATCCCAATCTTCCGGATCCGCATCATCTCTGATACAGGAATCTACCGTGTTCTCAACAATATCGGTAATCATCTTATAGATTGCATCGCGCATACTCTCTCCGTTCAGTACACGACGACGTTCATCGTAGATGATCTCTCTCTGTTCATTCATAACCTGGTCATACTCTAACAAATTCTTACGTACACCATAGTTATTACCCTCAATCTTCTTCTGTGCAGATTCGATTGCTTTTGTCAGGGATTTATGTTCAATCTCCTGCCCCTCCGGGATACCCAGTGCATTGAACATGGAAATCATTCGGTCGGAACCGAAGAGACGCATCAGCTCATCTTCCAGGGAAATGTAAAATCTGGATTCACC
>CALZKI010000073.1 GCA_945787995.1 uncultured Lachnospiraceae bacterium
CAATAAATTCATATCATTTCGCTCCTCTCATCAGTCCTGTGTTCTCCGGGCACTATTCCCTTTGAACCTTGCATACAGGCGAGCCTTTCTTTCTGCTTTCTGCATGTATACATATCATTGAACTGTTGTTTACATTCTAACATATATTATCAAGCAAATACGAATATACAGAAAATCTTTCGGATTTCTTAAGAATCTGAAAAAGGCAGGAATCATTTCCTGCCTTTTCTTTAAAACATTATGCACACACAACAAACTATGTGATTACTTCTGTAACAGATTGTTCATGTTCCTACTTGGAAAGATACTCATCAATACCTTTTGCTGCTGCTTTTCCGGCACCCATAGCCAGAATAACGGTTGCAGCACCGGTAACCGCATCACCGCCGGCATAAACACCTTCTTTTGTGGTCTTTCCGTTGGTCTCATCAGCAACGATACATTTCCACTTATTCACTTCCAATCCCTTTGTTGTAGAAGAAATCAGTGGATTAGGACTTGTTCCCAGTGACATGATAACGGTATCCACATCAATAACAAACTCAGAACCGGGTACTTCAACAGGTCTTCTTCTGCCGGATGCATCCGGTTCGCCCAATTCCATTTTGATACATTTCATACCGGAAACCCAACCGTTTTCATCTGAAAGGATTTCTACAGGGTTGGTCAGAAGATCAAAAATGATGCCTTCCTCTTTTGCATGATGAACTTCTTCCACACGGGCAGGCAGTTCTTCCTCGCTACGGCGATATACAATATGAACTTCCGCACCAAGACGAAGTGCTGTTCTGGCTGCGTCCATTGCAACATTACCGCCACCTACAACGGCAACTTTCTTTCCACGCATGATCGGAGTAGGTGCATCTTCCCTGAAGGACTTCATCAGATTGCTTCTGGTCAGATACTCATTTGCGGAGAACACACCGTTGGCCTGTTCGCCCGGAATACCCATAAATTTGGGAAGACCGGCACCGGAGCCAATAAATACTGCAGAGAAGCCTTCTTCATCCATCAGTTCATCAATGGTTACGGATTTGCCCACAACAACGTTCGTCTCAATCTTGACACCAAGAGATTTTACATTCTCGATTTCTTTGGCAACAACATCTGTTTTAGGCAATCTGAATTCAGGAATACCATATACCAGTACGCCACCTGCTTCATGCAAAGCCTCAAAGATAGTAACATCATATCCCATCTTTGCAAGATCTCCCGCACAGGTAAGCCCTGCCGGACCGGAACCGATTACGGCAACCTTTTTATCCTTCTTCTCTGTTGCGCCCTGGGGCTTGATCCCCTGTTCTCTTGCCCAGTCTGCAACGAAACGTTCCAATTTACCAATAGAGATAGGTTCTCCTTTGATACCTCTGATACATTTTCCCTCACACTGGGATTCCTGAGGACACACACGACCACACACTGCAGGAAGTGCAGAGTTTTCACTGATAATCTGATATGCAGCTTCAAAATTTCCCTGCTTCACCTGTTCAATGAATCCGGGTATATTGATTGCTACGGGGCAGCCTTTGATACACTGTGCATTTTTACAGTTAATGCATCTTTCTGCTTCGCATTTTGCTTCTTCCGCATTATAACCAAGGCATACTTCTTCGAAATTGTGAGCACGCACTCCTGGATCCTGCTCACGAACGGGGGTTTTCTTTAAAACGTCCATTTATGTTAACCAAACCTTTCTTCTTAATTGCAATTTCCACATCCACCGTGATGTGTATCGCCTTCCTGTGCCTTTAAGTATGCACGACCTTCCGCTGTCTTGTAGATCTGCTGACGTTTCATTGCCTGATCAAAATCAACCTTATGACCATCAAACTCAGGACCGTCAACACAGGCAAATTTCACTTCACCGCCAACGGTCACACGACAAGCGCCACACATTCCTGTACCATCCACCATAATGGGATTCAGGCTGACAACAGTTGGAATGCCAAGCGTTTCTGTTAATTTGCAGACGAATTTCATCATGATCATGGGACCGATGGCGATACAAACATCATACTGTTTGCCCTCATCCACCAGATCCTGGATTGTTTTGGTTACCATACCGCTTCTGCCATAGGAGCCATCATCCGTTGTAACATAAAGGTTTCCGGCAACGGCTTCCATTTCCTTCTCAAGAATCAGAAGATCTTTTGTCTTGGCACCAACAATAACATCCGCAGCTACACCATGCTCATGAAGCCACTTCACCTGGGGGTACACAGGTGCTGTTCCCACACCACCGGCAACAAACAGAATTTTCTTCTGCTTCAAGGCTTCCTCTGATTCATTCACCAGCTCAGAAGGACAGCCCAGAGGGCCTACAAAGTCATGAAAGGAATCCCCTGTTTTCAGGCTTGCCATTCTGTAAGTCTCCGCACCAACTGTCTGGAATACGATCGTTACTGTTCCGGCCTGCCTGTCATAATCGCAGATTGTCAAAGGAATTCTTTCCCCTTCCTGGTCCAGTCTGACAATGATAAACTGACCCGGTTCACATGATTTTGCAACACGTGGAGCTTCTACAATCATCTGGTAGATGTTCGTGGTAAGCTCTTTTGCTTCTAAAATCTTGTACATATATATTTTTTCCTCCTCAATTATTATCTGTTATTATCCTAAAAAGGTATGGCAGCAAACCTGCCAACATCATTAAACCCTAATCGGAATACCTCACCGGTATACACTCCAGTCAAATATACCACATCTGTGCGCACAGGTATACCCATTCCGTCATCATAAAGTTCATTTATGGTATAATAGTCATTTCCGTCAGTGGCATGAATCACGGAACTGAATTCATAACTGTAAGTTCCATTGGTGTTGGCCTTGTGTCCGTTTCTGTCCAGCAGGATTCCCTTCTCTATCAAGGAGTCCACCAAAAGTCTGACCGCGGTGGAAGTTGATATGCTGTTTTCCAATACCAGATTATATGATTTCACCAAAGGCTCACTGGAAATTCCATCACTGTTCACCGCAATAAATTGGAAATTCGTGGCGCCAAGGGGCATGGGAATGGCTCCTGTATATGGAACGCTGTCAATGGTCGGTACACTGTCGTCTGTGGTGTAGAATATTCTGCAACCGCTTTCACAGGTAACGGAAATCATAGCCGCCTGGTTATACTCTCCGCTTTCCAATGAAACCACAGGCTGGGCAGGCCTGGTCAAGGTAATATAATATTCCTTCGCCTCTACCTCACTCTGAATGCCATAAATATTGATAAACATTGCTTTTATCAAATACTTACCACTTTCCAGCAGGATAGGTCCTGAATATACTTCACTCTGTACGGTAGGTTCTGATCCATCCAACGTATAATAGATCTTACCGGAAGTATTGGAGTTTAACCGGAGCGACACAACCTCATCATAAATGCCCGGTTGCACACTGTACTCCGGCTTATTGGCAAGATAATTCTGATATGTGGATATAATGCTGTCGTATTTACAGGCTCCCAGCAGCGAATTAATATCCTGATACCGTTCTCCGTCTTTATACAATTTTATCAATTTGTCATAAGCAATATATTTTTGATTATCGTCATAGCCTTCGGAGGCAATCATATCCTGATAGATTACAATAGCTTCCTCTGTTTGTCCCGATTTCTCATAATATCCCGCTTCCAAAA
Organism: uncultured Lachnospiraceae bacterium; assembly: GCA_945787995.1. Taxonomy (GTDB): domain Bacteria; phylum Bacillota; class Clostridia; order Lachnospirales; family Lachnospiraceae; genus Acetatifactor. The sequence goes on from CALZKI010000073.1 coordinate 3,629, forward strand.
AAGTCAATTCCGGATCCAGAGGTTGCTTTTCCCTTGCTTTGCTGACAAAGCTGATTGCTTCCTGATATGCACCTTTATCCGCACTGGAAACTGCCTTCCGCACAAGATAGTCTACACTGGAATGGTTTGTGAACACAAAAAGCACGCCACAGAGTGTACATATGAATACGGAGGCAAGCACCAGGATAACTCCCAGTTTTCTTCTGGTTCGTTCAGAAGATTCATCTATGTTGAACGGATTATCATCAAAAGGATCCTCTTCCTCAGAAACCGGTTTACTCTCTGCTGCTTCCTCGTGGATTTTCAAGTACTCAGGCACATTCATATCCACGGTTGTACCGAATATATCATGCTTCACATCAGACAGAGTCTCATTGATCTCCAACTCCACTGCAGGATCAAAATCGGGAACGATCTGAATCTCCGTACCACATGATTCACAAAGCAAGCAACCGTCCGGTATGACTGCATTGCATTTTGGACAATTCATGATTATTCATCCCTTTTATTGGTTTTGCATTAACGCTACAGATGTTAAACAGTTCTTCATCAGCATGGCGATGGTCATAGGTCCTACGCCCCCGGGAACCGGTGTTATGGCACTGCATACAGGTGCAACGTCATCAAAATCAACATCTCCGCAAAGCTTGTTGTTTTCATTTCTGTGAATGCCCACGTCAATAACAACTGCACCTTCTTTTACGTATTCCCGTGTAATCATTTTGGGTTTGCCGATGGCAACCACAAGAATATCTGCCCGTTTTGTGACTTCCTTTAAATCCTTTGTTCTTGAGTGGGTGATCGTAACAGTTCCGTTTTCTCTCAACAGAAGGATTGCCATAGGTTTTCCTACAATATTACTTCTTCCGATCACAACACACTCTTTGCCGGCGATCTCAACATTGCTGCGTTTTAACAATTCAATAATGCCTGCCGGCGTACAGGATACAAAACCGGGCTGCCCAATACACAGAGCACCTACACTCTGGGGGTGAAAACCATCCACATCCTTAATCGGAGCAATGGCTTTGATCACAGCATCTTCATCCATATGCTTTGGCAAAGGCAGCTGAACCAGAATACCGTTTATTTTCTCATCTTTGTTCAGTTTTTCAATCAAAGTAAGCAGTTCATCCTGCGTGGTTTCTTCCGCCAACTCATAGGAAACCGATTCAATCCCGCAATACTCGCAGGCCTTTTTCTTATTACCAACATACACACCGGAAGCAGGATCATTTCCCACCTGAATGACTGCCAGCGAAACTGTGATTCCCTGTTCCTTCAGGCCACTGACTGCTTCCTTCACTTCATCTTTGATTTCTTTGGAAATTGCTTTTCCATCAATAATTTTTATCATTATTATTCTCCGTCATAAAAATATGCTATCTGTCCTGAAACCATCGGTTATTCTCAAAAAGAAATATCTGTTAGAACAGTCCAACAATCTTATTGTTTTCGTCCACATCTACATTATATGCAGCAGGCTTCTTTGGTAAGCCGGGCATCGTCATAACAGCACCTGTAAGAACCACAATAAAACCGGCACCGGCAGAGACATACATCTCACGAACGGATATATTGAAGTTCTCCGGACGTCCTAATTTGTCCGGATCATCCGACAGGGAATACTGGGTCTTTGCCATACAGATCGGCAGGTTACCAAAGCCAAGGCTTTCCAGTTTCTCCATCTGTTTTGCGGCTGCGCTCTGGAAAGCAACTCCATCAGCACCATATATTTCTTTTGCAATTGTTTCAATCTTCTCCCGGATGGAAAGAGTATCATCGTATAATACTTTAAAATTGCTCTTCTTATTCTCCAAAGTATTTAATACTTTTTCAGCCAGAGCAATACCGCCCTCTCCGCCTTTCTCCCAGACTTCTGACATGGCAAAGTCACAATTTCTATCCTCGCAGAACTGTTTTACAAAGGCAATTTCATTTTCCGTATCTGTTACAAAAGAATTTAATGTAACAACAACCGGAACGCCATATTTCTGGAGATTCTCAATATGTTTTTCCAGATTCACAATACCTGCCTTTAAGGCTTCCATGTTTTCCGGAACAAGCTCTGTCTTGGGAACACCACCGTTGTATTTCAAAGCTCTGATGGTAGCAACCAACACAACCGCATCAGGCTTTAAATCTGCCATTCTGCATTTGATATCAAAGAATTTTTCGGCCCCCAGGTCAGCTCCGAACCCGGCTTCCGTAATCACATAATCAGCCATTTTCAGTGCGGCCTTTGTTGCCCGAACGGAGTTACATCCATGTGCAATGTTTGCAAAAGGACCACCATGAACCAGTGCCGGAGTATGTTCCAATGTCTGAATCAGGTTAGGCTTTAGGGCATCCTTCAGAAGTGCTGCCATTGCTCCTACAGCCTGCAGCTGAGAAGCGGTGACAACCTCTCCACCGTATGTATATCCTACAACCATTCGTCCCAGGCGTTCTTTCAGGTCAGCCATATCATTGGCAAGGCACAGAACCGCCATAATCTCAGACGCAACAGTGATGACAAAGTGATCCTCCCTTACGGTACCATCTGCTTTTGCTCCCAATCCGACCACCACATTACGAAGAACGCGGTCGTTCATATCCAGGCATCTCTTCCAGGTGATCTGTCTGGGATCTATCCCCAGTTCGTTCCCCTGCTGAATATGATTATCTATCAAGGCAGCAAGCAGGTTATTTGCCGAAGTGATAGCATGAAAATCTCCGGTAAAATGAAGATTCAATTCATCCATTGGCACCACCTGTGCATAGCCGCCGCCTGCAGCACCGCCTTTTATACCGAAACATGGGCCCAGAGAGGGCTCCCGCAGGGCAATGATGGCCTTTTTACCCAGTTTACCAAAGGCCTGGCCAAGTCCCACACTGGTTGTAGTCTTTCCTTCTCCTGCCGGAGTCGGATTAATTGCGGTTACAAGAATCAGTTTCCCGTCAGGATTCTGACTGATCCGATTCATATATTCATCTGATATTTTGGCTTTATACTTTCCGTACAACTCCAGATCATCCATATCAATGCCTAAGCCTGCAGCCACAGAAGTAATCGGCTCTAACAGAGCCTCCTGAGCAATCTCGATATCACTTTTCATACTTTCTAATCCTCCGTATTCAATGTAAGCTTCATAGAAAAAACAGTTATGAACAGTAACCCTTATTCCCCAATCATTTCCTCAAACTGTTCCATGGTCATCAGTATTTTTCTTGGTTTGGTGCCTTCCTCTTCGCCAACCACACCGGCTTCACACAGCTGATCCATAATTCTGGCTGCACGGTTAAAACCGATCTTGAATACTCTTTGCAACATACCGATGGATGCCTTCTCTTTTTCAATAATAAAGCGTCCGGCATCCACGAAATACTGATCCAGATCAGAAGAAGAATCTTCTGCTGTGCTTCCGCTTCCGCCGTTTCCGGACTGTGAACTCATATTGTTAACCAGTTCCTCAATATTGGAGTCCATGCCCGTACATACATAATTTTGGTTTCTGATGAAATCAACTACCGCTGATACTTCCTGATCCGAAACAAACGCACCCTGAATACGGGCCGGTTTAGGATATCCCTGTGGATAGAACAACATATCGCCTTTACCAAGCAATTTCTCCGCACCGTTCATATCCAGAATCGTTCTGGAATCCACACCGGAAGATACGGCAAAAGCAACACGGCTTGGCATATTGGCTTTAATCAAACCGGTAATAACATCCACGGAAGGTCTCTGGGTAGCAATGATCAAATGAATTCCTGCCGCTCTGGCAAGCTGTGCCAAACGGCAAATGGATTCCTCTACTTCACCGGGTGCTACCATCATCAAATCAGCAAGTTCATCTACGATAATAAGTATCTGGGGCATTTTTTCCGGTGCACCCGGATCTCCATTTTCGTGCATCCGATCAACCTTTTCGTTATAGCCCTTCAGATCACGAACGTTAAAATCTGCAAACTTCTTATAACGTTCCGTCATCTCAACAACACCCCAATGCAGTGCATTGGCGGCCTTCTTGGGATCTGTCACAACAGGCATCAAAAGATGCGGAATGTGATTATATACGCTTAGTTCAACCACCTTCGGATCCACCATAATCAGCTTCACATCCTCCGGGCTGGCTTTAAACAGAATACTCATGATAATCGTATTGATACATACGGATTTACCGGAACCGGTGGATCCGGCGATCAACATATGGGGCATTTTCGCAATATCAGTTACCACAACCTGCCCACCGATATCTTTTCCCACAGCAAATGCCAGATTTGCATGAAAATCCTTGTATTCCTTTGCTTCCAGAAGTTCTCTTAAGGAAACCGCTGCGTTTTCTTTATTGGGCACTTCGATTCCTACTGCAGCTTTTCCCGGTATAGGGGCTTCAATACGGATATCCGTGGCTGCCAGATTCAATTTAATATCATCCTGCAGGCCAACAATTTTACTAACCTTCACACCCTGTTCCGGCTGCAGTTCGTAACGGGTCACACTGGGCCCCTGACTGATGTCGGTAATGGTGGCCTTCACCCCAAAGCTGGCCAATGTCTGTTGTAATCTTGCTGCAGTATCCCGCAGTTCCCTTTCCGAATCTCCGGAGTTATTTCTCTTCACCGGTTTCAACAGATTGGTGGAAGGGAAAATATACTTTTTGGGCTTTGCCGGTGGCTTTGGAGCCATGGGAGCAGTTCCGGCTGCAGTGCCTCTTTTATCTTCTTCCTTGTCTGCAGTGCTAACCTCATGCTGCATCAACGGGCTGACAGATTCCGTCATTCCATGGGCACCATATTGTTTTCCGTCCTTATGTACCGTTGGTACCACTGCTTTTGGCAGGGTGCCCTTCACTGCAGGTTCCACTGCAACCGGTTCCATGTCCCGAATCCTATGCACTTCACTGAGAGGCACTCTGTAGTCCTCCTGGGAAAGAACCTCTTCCTTCTCCGAAACGACTGCTTTTTCCTTTGACTGAACCCTCTCAGACTTGGGATAAACCGTATTGGTTTTGGGCGAAGCAGTCTCCTCTGCCGGTATATCCGACAAGGAGATAGCATGGATTTCCTGTTTTGCATGCGCCGGATCCACCATATAGTCATATCCGGAGAATGTACTGTCCCCGGAAGAACGGATCTCCGGTTCCTGAGGAAGCACAGAATCGTCCAACATAATCTGGTGGATATCATCCCGTTCTTTTACAGGCTTTACATCCTCTGTATTTTGGGAAAGAGCAGTATCAAGCATAACCCCTGTAACATGCTTGTCCATGCGAAGGATCTTCTCGTTTTCCTTCGCTTCCATTTTTTCCCGTTTCATTTCCTTCATTCTGGAAGCCCGTTCCTGCCTCTTCTGTTCTGTAAGCAA
>CALZKI010000074.1 GCA_945787995.1 uncultured Lachnospiraceae bacterium
GTGCATCCATAGTGTGAGGTAAAATAGCCTCTACTTCTTCCCGGGACACTTCCGGCTTTTCTTCTTCCGCAGCGGAACGGGCGATGATCCAGTCCTTCAGATAGGTTTCGTTGTAAAGGAAAGATGTGGTCACGTAAGATAGCGGATAGCCCACCAGCTTATCCTTGTAGGTAACTGCATCCAAAGCAGCCTGGGGATACAGTTCCTCCACAGGCGTTGCAAAAGCAGGCTGAATCTGATCTGCCAGACCGGCAAGGTAAGCCTTCTCCAAAGAGTCATTACCAATCAGATAGATATCCGGCAGTTCTTCATCATCTATGGATGCCTGATTCACATGCTCCAGATATTCAGACCCGGACTTCAGCACAGGAACCACACGCACATCGTCCTTTGTTTCATTATAAGAAACAGCTACACTATTCAGGTAATCTGTCATGCCTTCGTCGGTATACCAGAAGTACAAAGTATCCTTCTGTCCTGACAGATGCAATGCCTCTGAAAGTTCCGTTTCTTCTTCTGCCAACGTCTTTTTCTCTGAAATGGGCAGTCCTAATCTGGCTACGCCTAAAGTTCCAAGGGCGGTGGCACCCACAAGTACCACCGCCAATACTCTCTTCTTAAAGCTCATAAATATATTAAAACCTTTCTAATCTGCATTTGCCGGCTATCACACCCCAAGGATGCAAGACTCCATGCAAACTACTTCCCGATTGCTTCCTTCAAAATAGAAATCATCTGATCCACATCTTCTTCTGTGATCACAAGAGAAGGAACAAAACGGATGATATTAGCACCCGCATTGATCAAAATCAACCCCAGATCCATTGCTCTTTTGATAATGTCCCCCACAGGCTGTTCAAACACCAGTCCCTGCATAAGACCTACGCCACGATGGGCTTTGATGCAGTCGTATTCCTTTGCCACTTCTTCCAGTCTGTCATACAGGTATGCCCCTACACGGTTCACATTCGCTAAGATGTTCTGCTTTTCAAAAAGCTCCAGAACCTTACAGATGGCAGCACATGCCAGAGGATTACCACCATAGGTGGTGCCATGATCGCCGGCCACCAGGGAATTCTGTGCCACCTTTTCCGTCATCAGAAAAGCCCCCACAGGAACGCCGCAGCCCAGGGCTTTTGCAGTCGTCATAATATCCGGCTTCACACCATATCTCTGCCATGCAAACATGGTACCGGTTCTGCCCATACCACACTGGATCTCATCCAAGATGAGAAGAATGTCTTTCTCATCACAAAGGGCACGTATTTTCTTTAGGAAGGCCTCTTCAGCAGGGTAGATACCGCCTTCCCCTTGTACCGTTTCCAGAATGATTGCACAGGTCTTGTCTGTCACCTGAGCTGATACACTTTCAAAGTCATTCATTTTGGCGAAGCGAATATGACCGATCATGGGTTCGAAGGCTTCTCTGTATTTGGGATTTCCTGTCACAGAGAGAGCACCCATGGTTCTGCCGTGGAAAGAATGCTCCATGGCAATGATCTCATGATCAGTTGAGCCGTCTTTCAGAAATGCATATTTTCTGGCAGCTTTGATGGCTCCTTCAATAGACTCTGCTCCGCTGTTGGTAAAGAAGACCCGATCCATGCCGGATACTTCCGTCAGCTTCTTTGCCGCATGAATGGCAGGCATATTGTAATAGTAGTTGGATGTATGAATCAGTTTATCAATCTGTGCCTTTAATGCATCGTTGTATTCCCGGTTCCCGTAACCAAGGGCAAATACGGCAATACCGGACACAAAATCCAGGTACTCCTTTCCGTTCACATCATACAGGTGAACCCCTTCCCCTCTGTCTAATATCACCTGATATCTGTTGTAGGTATGCAGCAGATTCTGCTCTGCCTGATCAATGTATTCCTGCATTGACATGATATATGTCCTCCCTTACTCTTATTATCCGCCCTGATGATTTACACTTATTGTTCGCCATAGTGACGTACTCTTCCATAACACCTCAGTGTTGTGGACGGCGAGATGCGCGTCCCTCTTTTGCGCGATATTTTCATGTATCCATGCCATTCCGGTACGTTCCGGATTTACTGCATCTCTTCTTCGTCTTTTACAATAGCCGTTCCGATACCCTGATTGGTGAAAATTTCCAACAGCAGGCAGTGTGGAATGCGGCCATCCAGAATATGTACTCTGTTGACACCATTTTTGATGGCAGATGTACAGTTGCCAAGTTTTGGAAGCATACCGCCGCCGATCAGTCCCTGATTGATCAAGGCATCGGCGTCATCTGCAGTCAGTCTGGAGATAAAACTGGACTTGTCATTGATATCCTTGTACAGACCTTCTATATCCGTCAAGAATACCAGCTTGTCAGCGCCCACTGCTTTCGCAATGGCACAGGCAGCATCATCTGCATTGATATTATAGGTTGCAAAATGCTCATCCAATCCGATAGGTGCCACAATAGGCAGATAATCATTTTCCAGAAGATCATACAGAGCTTTCGGATCTACCTTCTTCACATCACCCACGAATCCGATGTCTTTTCCGTCAGAATACTTCTTCTCCACGGTCAAAAGGCCACCGTCTTTACCACTGATACCAATGGCTTTTACGCCCAGTTCCTCTACCATGCGAACCAGGTTCTTGTTCACCTTGTTCAGCACCATTTCAGCGATTTCCATAGTCTCTTCATCTGTCACCCTAAGACCGTTCACAAACTGTGCTTCTTTGCCAACCTTGCCTACCCAGCGGCTGATTTCCTTGCCGCCGCCATGTACGATGATAGGCTTGAACCCTACCAGTTTAAGCAGGGTGACGTCTTTGATCACATTTCTCTGCAGTTCCTCGTTGCTCATGGCACTTCCGCCATATTTCACAACAATGATCTTGCGGTTAAATTTCTGAATGTAAGGCAGTGCCTCAATCAGTACCTCCGCCTTCTTCAATACTTCCTGCATGTCTTTTTCCATGGTAATCCTCTTTTCTCCATTTATTTATTAAATGCTGTAATATTTTCTTCATTTAAGGTGAAGTCGTAGTAATTCAGGTCTTCCCGCTTTGTCCACCCGATGCAGTTCCAGAAAGCATTTCCGATATCGTTCTGGGTAAAAGCAATGAGACTGACCTTGTTGATCTGTTCTGCCTTCAGGGCGTTCATACAGAACACCACCATCTCTTTGCCAATACCATGTCGTCTGTAATCTTCCCGCACACACACATGATACAAACATCCTCGCCTGCCGTCATGGCCGCACAGGATTCCGCCTACCACTTCCCCCTGTTCGGAAATCGCCACCACGCTGGTTGTAGGATTTCTTTTGAGAAAACGTTCGACTCCTTCTTTGGAATCGTCAATACTGCGGATGCCAAATCCGTGAATCGTCATCCACAAATCATGAAGCCCTCTGTAATCCTCAATCGTCATGGCGCGAATTGTATATTTTTTTTCCATCTGTCATTCCTTTCTTCCCTTCGGAGTTTCTTAACCGCATGCTTTTCATGCAACATCCTGTGCATCCGTTACAGAGACTCCGACCAATAACTTCCTACGGGAAGCAGGGTACCAGTTCCAATCCTTCGCTCTCGGGCAGACCAAAGAGAAGGTTCATATTCTGTACCGCCTGTCCGGCTGCTCCTTTTACCAGGTTATCCAAAGCCCCCATCATAACGATGCGGCCTGTTCTCTCATCAATCACAAAGTTAATGTCCACATAATTGCTGCCTTCCACCCATTTGGTTTCCGGGCAAACTCCTTTATCCAGTACACGGACAAACTTTTCTTTTCCATAGTACTTGTCATATACGGCCTTCACTTCTTCATAGGTAGGAAGCGTGCCATCAGCCTTCCTTTTCAGTTTTGCATACTCTGTAGCGAGAATGCCTCGGTTCATAGGTACCAGATGGGGCGTAAAGTTAATCGTCACCTGACAGTTACCGGCATACCCAAGCTGTTCCTCGATTTCCGGTGTGTGGCGATGACTTGCCACACCGTAAGCCTTGATGTTCTCGTTCACTTCGCAGAACAGATTCGGCACTTTTGCTCCTCTGCCGGCACCGGATGTACCTGATTTTGCGTCCACAATCAATGTGTCCACATCGATCAGACCTTCCTTCACCATGGGGTACGCAGTCAGGATGGAACAGGTTGTATAACACCCGGGATTTGCGATCAATCTTGTCTGTTTTGTCACCTTGTCCCGATTGATCTCACAAAGTCCATATACAGCTTCTTCAATAAACTGTGGTGATTTATGCTCTATGCCATACCACTTTTCATAAGTAGCCACATCCTTAATCCGATAGTCCGCAGAGAGATCCACAATTTTCACCTTCTGCAAGATTTCTTCGGTCAGAATACCGGCCAGGTATCCCTGTGGTGTTGCGGTAAAAATCACATCCACCAGAGATGCCAATTCTTCCAGATTATCATCCTTGCAGATATCTTCCACAATCTGAAACATATTCTGATACACTTCGTAATACTTCTTATCTATGTAACTTCTGGAACCATACCAGACAATCTCTGCGTCCTTATGTCCCATCAGAATTCTCACCAGTTCAGCACCGGCATATCCGGTTGCTCCGATAATACCCACTTTAACCATGACATTCACACCTTTCTTGGACCTTTCGCTTTAGCATTGAAATGACGCTTCTGAAAAGGTCGCAAAACCAAACATTATTATACTCATTAACATAAGAAAAGACAACTTTTCTCTCTATTTGCATAAGTATACACATATTATGCATATTATACAACCATAAATGTATAAAAAATCACTCCGTTTTTGAAATGATTTTGTTCATTTGGAAATAAAGCACTCCATAATATATAGAAAATATGCGTATTTTTGATTCTTGTTCCTCTTCTGTCGGTGAGAATGGCAAAAAAGAAAAAATAATGTATTTTATGCATAACATGCACTTGATTTATTCATGTACATGTTGTATAGTAAGGACGATTGTTAGTAGCAATCTAATAAAAAAAGTAATATGCAAAACAGTTCCTGCCTCGGAAGTTCTTTATCACTCAGAAATTCCGACCCGGAATTGAATAAAAAAAGGAGTCTTACCATGAAAGAGAAAGTAATTCTTGCATACTCAGGTGGTCTTGATACTACCGCAATTATTCCTTGGTTAAAGGAAAACTTTGATTATGAAGTAATCTGTGTCTGCGTTGACTGTGGTCAGGGTAACGAATTGGATGGCTTGGAAGAAAGAGCCAAAGCTTGTGGTGCTGAAAAGCTCTATATCGAAGATATTACAGATATCTTCTGTGATGAATACATCGTTCCCTGTGTTATGGCTCACGCAGTATATGAAAATAAATACCTGCTTGGAACATCCATGGCTCGTCCCGGTATCGCAAAGAGACTTGTAGAGATCGCTCGTAAGGAAGGTGCTACAGCAATCTGCCACGGTGCAACAGGTAAAGGTAATGACCAGATTCGTTTTGAATTAGGTATCAAAGCACTTGCACCCGATCTGAAGATCATTGCAGCTTGGAGAAATGATAAGTGGACTATGAACTCCCGTGAGGAAGAGATCGAATACTGTCGCCAGCATGGCATCAACCTTCCTTTCTCTGCTGATAACAGCTACAGCCGTGACCGTAACTTATGGCATATCAGCCACGAAGGTCTTGAATTGGAAGATCCTGCAAATGAGCCTAACTACGATCATCTGTTAGTACTTGGTACTACTCCTGAAAAAGCTCCTGACGAGGGTGAATATGTAACCATGACTTTTGAGCATGGTGTACCAAAGAGTGTAAACGGAAAAGAAATGAAGGTTTCCGATATCATCAGAACCTTGAACGAACTGGGCGGAAAACACGGCATCGGTATCGTTGACATCGTGGAAAACCGTGTAGTTGGCATGAAATCCCGTGGCGTGTATGAAACTCCCGGCGGAACCATTCTTTATGAAGCTCACCAGCAGCTGGAAGAACTGATCCTGGATCGTGAGACATACGCATTAAAAGCAGATCTTGGCAACAAATTTGCTCAGATCGTATACGAAGGAAAATGGTTTACTCCTCTTCGCGAGGCAGTACAGGCATTCATCGAAAGCACACAGCAGAACGTAACCGGTGAAGTGAAATTCAAGCTGTACAAAGGTAACATCATCAAGGCAGGAACCACTTCTCCATATTCTCTGTACAACGAGAGCATTGCAAGCTTCACAACCGGTGATCTGTATGACCACCATGATGCAGAAGGTTTCATCAACCTGTTCGGTCTTGCAAGCAAGGTTCGTGCTATGAAACAGATGGAAACAACAGGAAAGAACATTATCTAATATGAACGTTATTGCATTATTACTTGCATATATCGTCGTAATCAATGTAATCGGGTTTGCTCTCATGGGAATTGATAAAGCCAAGGCACGGAAACGTGCCTGGCGCATTCCTGAGGCAACCCTTTTTCTGATTGCGCTGGTAGGCGGCAGCCTGGGAACTACCGTTGGCATGCGTGTGTTCCGTCACAAAACCCTGCACTGGTACTTTGTATTTGGTATGCCGGCTATTCTGATTGTGCAGATCTTATTGATTTTATTCGTTATTTATGGTCCTATTAATTTAATTGTACTGTAAGGAGTCACGCCATGCACATTGCTGTCTGCATCGATAATACTGCTAACCGAAAACAGATGGAGCGCCTGCTCCATCGTGCCAGTGATAAACAGCCTGCCGATAAGGTGTACTATATCGATTCCTTTGGCAGTGTAAGCGCGGTTATGTGCAAACCCAAATTGTATGACCTTTTCTTGCTGGATATTGTTGAGGCCGACACCAATGGCTTAACATTAGCCTTCATGCTGCGCTCTGCAGGCGTAACATGCCCTATTGTTCTATGTTCGGACAAAGTTGACTACAGAAGTCAAATCGAGGAGTTAAATAAAGAAGACGCTGAAATTGCGTCTTCTTTTCTATTTCTGGACCAACCGGTTAAGGTGGCAGAACTGAATCAGATTTTAGAACATGCGCAGGTTTGTTTCGAAAATTCCATTCCTACCATGGAACTTCGTAGTGACAACTACACCATCTATGCTCGGGAAGAGGAATTTCTATATGCCACTCAGGAAAAAGAACGCATTCTGGTGCGTTTAACCAAGGACCGACAGATTGCTGTATTTGGTCAGCTTTACAACTTATATGAAGAAACCATGAATTTCTCGAATCTACTCTTGCTAACAGACAGCTGCATGGTTCACAGAGACTATATTGACTCAATTGGTTTCATGTCTGTCAAGTTGAAAAACGGGGCAACTGTTCACACAGGCCGACGTGTAATAAAACTATTAAAAGATATTTTGTAAGCCGGTGGGGACGGGGAAAAAGGTTCTTTTCGTTATACCGTCACAACTACACCACCATCATTGGCATACATGCTGCTGACTCCGGCCGCGTCAAAAACAAGTACCTCTTTGAATTTAGTAGCCGCCGTCAGTTTCTTTTTCACGATTTCCGCTCTTTCAGGGCAGTTTACCTGCGTAATCATAAGACGTTTTTCTTCCGGATTCTTCACTTCTTCCAGACAGATCTCAACCAATTTATTCAAAGCCTTCTTCATACCGATGGTTTTTGCTCTCTGAATGATCTCTCCATCTTCAGCTCCCATAACCGGTTTGATATTCAGCGTAGATGCAACCAGAGCTTTAACCCCCGTCAATCTACCATTTTTGCGAAGGGTTTCCAAATTATCTAACACAAAGTATGTATTAACACCGTCTCTGTACTTTTCAATTTCTTCTACAACCTGTTCAAAAGATAATCCCTGCTCGCATAAATCGCGCAGTTTGTATGCAAGCTGTGTTTCGCCGCAGCAGGCAGATTTGGAATCCACAACGTGAACATTAGGTTCTTTTCCTGTTTGTTCCTTCAGGAGCATCTTGGCTACGCAGGCACTATTGTAACTTCCACTCAGTTTAGCGGAAAGAGTAACAACGTACACATCATCTGCATCACCAAAAGCTTCCATATATAATTCAGGGGATGGACAAGCTGATTTCGGGCATTCCGGACAGGCCGCTACCTTTGCAAGAAAATCTGCCTGATCAAAAGTATCATCATCTACAATAGTATGTTCACCCACATGCAGCGTAAGCGGAACTAACACAAAATGGGGATCTTTCTTCAGTTCTTCCGGCAATTCGCCGCAGCTATCCATTACGATTCTATAGCCCATATAGCCTCCATGTCTTTACGATATAGTTTTTATTACTACTTCAGAAAGTATATCATGTAACGAAACATTATACAACATAAACACGACTTACAATTTATATTTTATTCTATTTATTCCGCTGCAAAAGCGTACGCATCCTTGCAGTGCATTTTTACTTTATAGAAAATTCCAAGGAATTGCCTATAAAATAAAAATGCCCACATGTTCTATTACATGTGGGCAAGAAAATCAAACCATATCTTCATATTCTATTTCCTGTGTATCCAGGAATTTTCTCAAATAAGTATCCCAAAGCATATCCGGTGTTTTGTCCATCAAAAAAGTCTGAAATGCAGTAGCCGATGTCAACACAAGATTTTCTCTGTCATAACGAATATTGAGAACAAAACTTTTCATTTGCGAAGGAAATACATCGGTCTGCGTCATATCCAACACAGTTTCCATCAGTTCCGGCTTCAAATGAAGTGTCAAGCGAAAAGATAATGGAGTATGCTTCCCTTTAATCAAGTCGAAACAGATGGGACGCATTACAGACCATTCGGACAATTCATACTCCGGATGACTGCGTTCCTTCCACTCCTCCGTATCATAGAAGGCTTCCATCAAATGGCCATCTATTACAAATGTGTTGTATGTGGTAATACTGGCTTCCTCCAGCAAAAAGTTTTGAAACACATCCTGTGTCAAAAGCTTCGCCATGAAATTTTTCACATTAATTATCTTCAGTGCAATCACTTTATCAAATCTCCTATTCCCTGAACACC
>CALZKI010000075.1 GCA_945787995.1 uncultured Lachnospiraceae bacterium
GAAGGAAATGCGAAGCATTTTCGAGGTGGGCTCTGAACGGTTCTTGTAAACTTTTAATCTTCATCCTCCAGCTCCGATTTTAGCAGGGAGAAGATAAATTCTGTTCCCACGCCTTCTGTGCTGATGACATTTAGGTACTCGTTATGGGCGTGAATGATTTCTTTTGTAATAGATAAACCAAGGCCGGTACCTTTCTTGTCTTTACCGCGGGACAGATCAGATTTATAGAATCTGTCAAAAATATACTTCAATTCATCTTTAGGAATACCGATTCCGCTGTCTTTGATGGAAACAAAGATTTTGTTGTTTCGATCCGTTGTTTCAATTTTGATGACAGAATCCGAATGACTGAATTTGATGGCATTGTCGGTGATGTTGTAAATAACCTGCTCTATTTTGCCGCGATCCGCATTTACCAGCATGGTGTCACCGGTAAGCACCAGATCGATATTCATATTCTTCTTGCGGCAGGTACCTTCGAAGGTAGCAGCAACGTTGCGGATAACCTGATTAATATCAAAATCAGAGCGATCCAGCATCATCCCTTTTGTGTTTAAGTTGTTCAGGGTTAGCAGACTGTTCGTCAGCTTGGTAAGACGCTCTGTTTCGTTTAGTACAATAGAAAGATATTTTTCATATAATTCCGGCGGAATGGTGCCATCCAACATAGCCTCCAGATATCCTTTGATGGAGGTCAGAGGGGAACGGAAGTCGTGAGACACATTTGCAACGAATTTCTTCTGGTCATCCTCCGCTCTGGCGATCTGGCCGGCCATGTAGGATAGAGTAGCGGCCAGATATCCCATTTCATCTTCGCTTTCCACCCCAAATTCATAGTGCATGTTTCCGCTGGCATACTGTTCTGTGGCTTCTGTAATCTTTCGAAGCGGAACATATACCATCTCCGTGAAGAAAATAAGAATAATCAGGGATAGCAGGAACAGCATGATCAACTGAATGTAGGAGATATTCAGAAAACCGTCGGTTGCGGTATTTAATTTCTGCAACGGGTAATGAATTACAACATACCCCTTTACCTTGAATTCTGAAGTGATGGGTGCCAATACACTCAGCATGTCTTCTTTGAAGTATCCGAAAAACTGCCCTTCCGTGTAGTAGGAATCGGCGGTTACGGTGGGGGTAAATCCGTCAATCATGATAATGCTGTCCACGTCTAACGGTGCAGAGGAGTCCAGTAAAATGCGACCGGAGGGATTGATGATCCAGACGGTGGCATCCAGATAGGTTTCCAGTGCACTTAGCTGCGTCTGTACAGAATCCAGAGAGGCCTCATTGTTATACAGATCGGTGGCATAGGTGTTGGCAACCAGATTGGCTTCCTTATAAAGTGCGTCTGCCTTGTCCTTCTTGATGTGGTTGTAAGTCATGTTGGAGACAAAGATAGCAACCACCAGGAAACTGAAAAAAGCAAACAGCACATATGCAAAAATCAGCTTCAGATAGAGGGTTTTCCTCATGGTCTCACCTCAAATTTGTAACCTACTCTCCAAATAGTGGAGATGCACCATTTCTCATGATCCTTAATTTTCTCTCGTAATCTCTTAATATGTACGTCAACGGTTCTCGTATCACCCATGTATTCATAGCCCCAGATCTGATCCAAAAGCTGTTCTCTTGTAAAGACCTGATTGGGAGACGAAGCCAGGAAGTAGAGCAACTCCAATTCCTTTGGAGGCATATCCACAGATTGTCCCATGTAGATAACAGAGTAGTTGGTCTGGTTTACGATCAGGTCCGGATACTCGACACACTTTGCAGAGGGAACTGTCTCCACCGGAGCCGGTGCCTTGTATCTTCTGAGCACAGCTTTACATCTGGCAACCAGTTCCTTGGAATCAAAAGGTTTCTCCATATAATCATCGGCACCTAATTCCAGCCCCAGTACTTTATCAAATACTTCTCCTTTGGCGGAAAGCATGATAATCGGTACACTGGAAGTAGCACGCAATTCTCTGCATACCTGATAACCATCGATACCCGGAAGCATTAAGTCCAAAAGCACAAGATTTGGTGAGAATGATTTTGCGGCAGTAAGTGCAGATTCGCCATCATTAACAATCATGGTTTCGAAGCACTCTTTGATGAGATACAGGGAAATCAATTCTGCAATGTTCTGGTCATCATCTACAATCAATATTTTCTGTTTGGCAGCCATGATGAAATCCTCCATTCTTTTTAGCGGGTAACGACTGTGTGTTACTTAAATTCAGCGATGGTTACACCCGAATCTCCTTCGCCATATTCGCCCAGGCGAAAAGTTTTAACATATTTGCTACGCTTCAAATGTGACTGTACAGCATTTCTCAGTGCACCCGTACCCTTACCGTGTACGATTCGAACAGAAGGTAAGTGAGCCAGAAACGCGTCGTCCAGATATTTGTCCAGGGCCATCAGCGCTTCATCAACCGTGAGACCGAGTAAATTAATCTCGGGAGAGATGTGCAATGCCTTTGACATTTTGGAATGGCTGCGGGATGCAGACGGTCCTTTCAACGGTTTCCCGGTTGTGGTATCTTCCTCCACCAGTACCAGATCTGACAGATCAACCTGGGATCTGATCAATCCGCACTGTACAAAAAGTTTTCCGCTTTTATCCGGAAGAGATCTGACATATCCTTTCATACCCAGGGAAATGACTTTTACGGAGTCCCCTAATTTCAGCTGGTCCGGTTTCAAAAGCTTGTGGGTTGGGGCTTCAGCCTTTATGGAAAGGCTGGCATTCTTTTCGGATATTTTTCCGCGTACTTTATCACGGGACTTTTCCAAATCCTTTATGGAAGCACCGGGACCGGCCTGTTGGAAGACCCGTATGGTTTCATCTGCCACGTCTTTTGCTTCCTGCAGGATACGTCTTGCCTCTTCGTTGGCCTCCTTAAGGATCTTTTCCCGGGAAGCATCAATTTTGTCTGTTTTTGTTTGTAACTGCTGTTGCAGTGTTTTGATTTCCTGCTTGTAGCTTTCGATGGCACGCTGTTCCTTTTCCATGGAAATACGGCTTTTTTCCAAACCGGCGATGACATCTTCAAAGCTTTCTTTATCCTCGGTGATATGCTTTTTCGCCTCTTCAATAATGAATTTGGGAAGTCCCAGTTTGGAAGAGATGGCGAAGGCGTTACTCTTACCCGGAATGCCGATCAACAAACGGTACGTAGGACGAAGGGTAGTCACATCGAATTCGCAGCAGGCGTTCTGCACGAAATCAGTAGACAAAGCGTATACCTTCAATTCACTGTAATGGGTGGTGGCCATGGCACGAATACCGGAGGTGTGCAGGTGATCCAAAATGGAAATGGCTAATGCAGCTCCCTCCGTAGGGTCTGTTCCGGCACCCAGTTCATCGAACAGGCAAAGGCTGTTTTCATTTGCATGTTTTAAAATGTATACGATGGATTTCATGTGGGAGGAGAAGGTACTTAAGCTTTGCTCAATGCTCTGCTCATCACCGATATCCGCATATACCTCTTCGAATACAGACAATTCGGAGCGATCCAATGCAGGAATATGCAATCCTGCCTGGCCCATTAAGGTAAAGAGGCCGACTGTCTTTAAGGATACCGTTTTGCCGCCTGTGTTTGGTCCGGTGACAATCAGTAAGTCGAAGTTTTCACCCAGCTCCACATCAATAGGCACCACCTTGGCGGGATCGATCAGGGGATGACGACCACTTCTGATCTTCAGATGGTGCTCTGTATTGAAAACAGGGCGTGTAGCCTTCATATCCATTGCCAGGCCGGCTTTTGCGAAGATGAAATCCAGAAGCGTCATAAGCTTCTGATTTTGCAGAAGCTCCTCCGTGTGCTCGCCGGCAGCAGCACTTAAGGTGGCAAGAATGACTGTGATCTCTTCCTGTTCCTGCAGTTCCAGTTCCCGGAGCTCGTTGTTCAGGCTGACTACGGCAGCAGGCTCGATGAAAAAGGTGCTTCCGGTAGAGGACTGGTCATGTACCATACCCGGTACCTGTCCCTTGTGCTCTGCTTTCACGGGGATACAGTAACGGTTATTACGCATGGTAATCACTGCATCCTGCAGGAAGGTTCTGGCACTGCCGTTGATCATGGATTGGAGATGGCTGTGAACTCTGTCGTTGGTGATGGAAATATTGCGACGAATACTCTTTAATTTGGGAGAAGCATCATCTGCAATCTCCGTTTCGGAAAGGATGCATCGTCTGATTTCATTTGCCAGAGAAGTCAGCGGCTCCAGTTCTGAAAAGTAAGTATCCAGGGAATCCGGAATGATGTCATCACGCTCGGATTTGGAATAGGCCTTGATACGGGATACATTTTCCAACATACCGGCAATGTGCAACAGTTCTACTGCGGAAAGAGAACTGCCGATGGTAAGACTTTTAACAGCAAAACGCAGGTCCTTGTTGTTGCCAAAGGAAATGGATCCTTTTCTAAAAAGGCGAGAAAGGGCATCTTCGGTTTCCTGCTGCGCTTTAGTGATCTCTTCCAAATCTGTCATGGGTTTCAGCTTTTTACACATAGACTTACCGGGACCGGAAGTGGCACGTTCTATTAAAGATTCAATTATTTTGTCATATTCCAAAGTGTGTAATACTTTTTGATTCATAATTCGTGTCCGTTCTAAAATAGTGAATAAACTTACAGGATTGTTATGCAAACAAATAATCCTGAATAGACTCATGATACCATAATATAGGGAGAAACGCCATATAGCTGAATCCCGGGATTATTTACTTTTGGTTGATAAAAAGCTATACTGTTAGAGCAACTACAGCAGAATCAGTGATGTAATGGTATATACCCCTTACTCACACGCAGATAGAGAGTATTGACAGTATCATGGCAGATTATATGAATGATATGCAAAAAGAAGAGCAGGTGAAAGAGCAGGGTGAGTATACCCCTTCCGTTGCCACAGAATTTTTGCGTGAAACCATCAAACAAAAACCTGTAAACAAGAGGAAGCTGGTTCGCAGGACTGTTACCACCGTTATCATGGCAGTGGTTTTTGGTATGGTAGCGTGCCTGACCTTCCTGATTTTGCAGCCTGTGATTAATTCCTGGTTGAATCCGGAGCCGAAAGCGGAGCAGATTGCCTTTCCGGAGGAAAAGGAAGAAGTACAGATGGACGAGTTCTATCTGGATGATAATCAGATGAAGGAAGAGGAAATAGAAGAAATCCGGGAGATTACAGTGAACGACAGCACAGAAAAAGTGCAGGCTTTGTTGGAGAACATCATCTTGGATGTGCATGATTATGAGAATATGTACGTGGCCCTGAATGATTTGGCAAGGGAAGCAGAGAAAGCGGTTGTTACAGTAACATGTGTAACCCAGGATGTGGACTGGTTTCAGAATACCTTTGAAAATGAGAAACAGAGTTCCGGTGTGATTCTGGCTGAAAATGGCTTGGCATATCTTGTGGCTGTGAAGGATACCGGGCTTTCTGAGGCAGAAATCATTCGGGTGACTTTCTGTGATGGTACAGAAGCAAACGGAGAGCTTCTTGGTGTGGACAAAACCACCGGCATCGCGGTGATTTCCATTCCATTTACGAATATTCTGATCAGTACAAAAGAGATCATAAAGATTGCCAATCTGGGCACCAGCAACGGAGTCGGCTTACGGGGAACTCCGGTTATTGCACTAGGCAGCCCGGCGGGTATCATCGGTTCTGTAAGCTATGGCATGATTACCTCTGACGGTGTTCGACTGGATTTAATGGATGCGGATTACAAGCTCCTTACCACAGATATTTACGGAGCAAGTTCAGCTTCCGGCATTCTGGTCAGTCTGAAAGGCTACGTGATCGGGATTATTGATAACAGCTATAATAGTGCAGAGACAAAAAACATTATCTCTGCATATGGCATTTCCGAGCTGAAAAAAGTGATTGAGAAATTGTCCAATGGTGAAAGCAGAGCCCACTTTGGTATCAACGGTACAGATGTGCCGGTCGCTATCCAGAAGGAAATGAATGTACCGAAAGGCGCATTTGTTACAAAAGTGGAAATGAATTCTCCGGCTATGTCAGGGGGAATTCAGACAGGAGACATTATTGTATCCGTCAATGATATAAGCATCAACAGTTACAAAGACTTTCTTGCGGTAGTGCATGATGCTCTTCCGGATACAATACTTTCGGTGAGAGTTTGCAGGCAGGCAGCAGAGGGTTATGCTGAGATAGATTTGGAGATTACGTTGGATGAAGTAAAATAGAAATGATATGGCTATTTAGCTTCTGAGCGAAAGCAAATAGCATTTATGGCAGATGAGAAAAGCCTTCGCAATTTTTTATCGCTGCATTAAGACAGGTCGCTCGGAAAAGAGGAGTAGGATGAAGTACATTAAGGAATACAGAGAGGGAGACAGAGTCTCTGATGTATATTTGTGTAAACACAAACAATCTGCTGTCACAAAGAACGGAAAGCAGTATGAAAATGTTATCTTGCAGGACAAAACCGGGACCATCGATGCAAAAATATGGGATCCCAACAGTGCCGGAATCGATGAATTTGATGCCCTGGATTACATTGGTGTATATGGTGATGTGACCAGCTTCAACGGTGCCCTTCAGGTTAATATCAAGCGCGTCAGAAAATGCCAGGAAGGAGAATACAATCCTGCGGATTACCTGCCAATGAGTCCTTATGATATTGAGGAAATGTATAGAGAACTTTTAAGCTATGTAGATGGCATTGAAAATCAATATCTGAAGACTTTGCTGGAACTGTTCTTCGTAAATGACGAAGCTTTTGTAAAAGCATTTAAGAGATCCTCCGCTGCAAAAACAGTGCATCATGGTTTTGTGGGCGGCTTGCTGCAGCACACCTTAAGTGTGGCAAAGTTATGCGCTTTTTATTGTGAAAGATATGAGAGGCTGAATAAGGATCTGCTGATTGCGGCAGCACTCTGCCATGACATCGGTAAGATCAAAGAATTATCCTTTTTCCCTGAAAATGATTATACAGACGAAGGACAATTTCTGGGACACATTGTGATGGGTACTGAGATGGTGGGAGAAAAGATTCGTCAGATTCCCAATTTCCCGTCTATTATCGAGAGTGAATTAAAGCATTGCATTCTGGCTCATCACGGGGAATATGAATTTGGTTCTCCCAAGAAACCGGCTATCATGGAGGCTGTTGCACTGAACTTTGCAGACAATACGGATGCCAAGATGCAAACCTTTACCGAAATGTTGGAAGGAAATACAAACACAGGATGGCTGGGCTTCAACCGTCTGTTTGATTCCAATGTAAAAGGAACCATTCTGTAGGCATATACACTTCGGTTTCCATACATGTTGGATAGAGAAAGGATATCGTTCATGGATTTTGAAAAAAACCAATTGTTTGAAGTGACCATAGAGGATATGAGTAATGATGGAGAGGGTATCGGTAAAGTAAACGGATACCCTCTGTTTGTTAAGGATACAGTGATTGGTGATCGTGCCAGAGTTCGATTGACAAAGGTGAAAAAGAACTATGCTTTTGCCAGATTGGAAGAGCTTTTGGAAGCTTCTGCTGACAGAACAGAGCCCGGATGTGCGTTTCACAAGCAGTGTGGCGGGTGTCAGATTCAGGCTATGGACTACGCTGCCCAGTTGTGCTTTAAAGAAAAGAAGGTACGTAATCATTTGATGCGTATCGGTGGCTTTTCAGAAGAACTTCTGGATTCTGTCATGGAGCCCATCGTAGGCATGGAGGAACCATGGCACTATCGAAACAAGGCACAATTTCCCATCGGAACAGACAGAGAAGGCAATCCTGTTGCAGGCTTTTATGCGGGACGTACCCATTATATTATTCCCAATACGGATTGCGGACTGGGCGTGCCGGAGAACAAAGAAATATTGGAGAGAGTACTTTCTTATATGAAGGAGAACCATGTGCCGGCCTATGATGAGGCCACCGGTAAGGGACTTCTGCGCCATGTACTGATCCGAAAAGGCTTTTCCAGCGGACAACTGATGGTTTGTCTGGTAGCTACCAAACAACAGCTGCCTAATCTGTCCGGGTTGATTGACAGTTTGACGCAGGTAGAAGGGATGACATCCATCAGCGTGAATATCAATGCTGAAAATACCAATGTGATATTAGGAAAGAAAACCATTCTTCTATGGGGAAAGGAAACCATAGAAGATACCATTCAGATATTGGATTGCAGTGAAGAGGTAGAGGGCAAGATACAGTTTCGGGAATCCGGTCAGGGTGTGACTTTTATGATCTCTGCCCAGTCTTTCTATCAGGTAAACCCGGAGCAGACCAAGAAACTCTATAGCCTGGCTCTTCAGTATGCCAATCTGACGGGAAAAGAGACGGTGTGGGACTTGTATTGCGGCATCGGCACGATTTCTCTGTTCCTGGCGAAACATGCAGGTTGCGTGTACGGTGTTGAGATTGTGCCGCAGGCGATTGCGGATGCAAAAGAAAATGCCCGGATCAACGGCATTACCAACGCTGCTTTTGTGACCGGTAAAGTGGAGGAAGTGTTGCCTGCGTTTTACAGGGGGGATGCAGATATCCGTGAGCAGCTTCGCACAGCTGATGATCCGGCTGGAAAAGCTTCTTACGGTGATATGACACATCCGGATGTGATTGTGGTAGATCCTCCCAGAAAGGGTTGTGATCAGGCCTGTCTGGATACCATGCTTTCCATGGCACCGGATCGTATTGTGTATGTGAGCTGCGACAGTGCAACCTTGGCAAGAGACCTGCGTATTTTGTGCGATGGTGGGTATACGCTTCAGAAAGTAAGACCGGTAGACCAGTTTGCGCATACGGTGCATGT
>CALZKI010000076.1 GCA_945787995.1 uncultured Lachnospiraceae bacterium
AGCGGAAGGTGTACAGCCATCTGGTCACCATCGAAGTCAGCATTGAACGCTGTACATACAAGTGGATGAAGCTTAATAGCTTTACCTTCAACCAGAATAGGCTCAAACGCCTGAATACCCAGTCTATGCAGTGTAGGAGCACGATTCAACATAACGGGATGTTCTGCAATCACCTCTTCCAACACGTCCCAAACCTGTGTATCTAATCTTTCAACCAATTTTTTAGCATTCTTAATATTCTGTGAGATACCTCTGGAAACAAGCTCTTTCATAACGAAAGGTTTGAACAGCTCAATTGCCATTTCCTTAGGCAGACCACACTGATAAATTTTCAGTTCAGGCCCTACTACGATAACGGAACGTCCGGAGTAGTCTACACGCTTACCAAGCAGATTCTGACGGAAACGTCCGGACTTACCTTTTAACATATCGGACAGAGATTTCAGTGCTCTGTTGCCCGGGCCTGTTACAGGACGACCGCGACGACCATTGTCAATCAATGCATCCACTGCTTCCTGCAGCATTCTCTTTTCGTTACGAACGATAATGTCAGGTGCACCCAACTCCAGAAGCTTTTTCAAACGGTTATTTCTGTTGATAATTCTTCTGTACAAATCGTTCAGATCAGAAGTGGCAAAACGTCCACCATCCAGCTGAACCATCGGACGTAAATCCGGCGGAATAACCGGAATGGCATCTAAGATCATCCATTCAGGAAGGTTTCCGGATTCACGGAATGCTTCGATCACTTCCAGTCTCTTAATCAGTTTTGCACGTTTCTGACCGGAAGCATCCTTGGATTCAGCTTTCAGTGCTTCTGATTCTTCGTCCAGGTCAATTGCACTTAACAATTCTTTAATTGCTTCAGCACCCATGCCTACACGGAATGTATCACCGTATGTTTCGTATGCGTCCTGGTATTCTTTTTCAGATAAAATCTGTTTGTACTGCAGCTTACTTTCGCCGGCATCCAGTACGATATATGAGGCGAAATATAACACCTTCTCAAGAGCTCTAGGAGAAAGGTCAAGGATCAGACCAATACGGCTAGGGATTCCCTTGAAGTACCAAATGTGAGACACAGGAGCGGCAAGCTCAATGTGACCCATACGCTCTCTACGAACAGACGCTTTTGTAACTTCTACACCACATCTGTCGCAGACAACGCCTTTATATCTGATTTTCTTGTATTTACCACAATGACACTCCCAGTCTTTACTGGGTCCGAAAATTCTTTCACAGAACAAACCGTCTGTTTCAGGCTTCAATGTTCTATAGTTAATGGTTTCAGGCTTTGTCACCTCACCTTTAGACCACTCTCTGATTTTTTCAGGTGATGCCAATCCGATTTTGATGGCATCAAATGTCATAGGCTGATACGTTGATTCTTGTTTCATTTCTGACATTTTGGCTCTCCTTCCTAAATTACCGTTTCATTAAGCTCTTACATCTCGTCATCGCTTTCACCGAAGTCAGCGTCATCACTGAATTCCTCATAGGATTCTATTTCCGTATCAACGATCTCTCCACGCTCGTCATCGATTACCTGTTCCTGATAACCCATTGCGCCGTAAGATTCTTTTTCACGGTTATATCCTCTGGAATCGCCTTCGATTATGTTACGATAATCTGTTTCGCCATAATCAATCTGTTCCATGATTTCAATTTCGGTATGGTCTTCACGAAGCACTCTTACATCAAGTCCCAATGACTGCAACTCTTTCAAAAGTACCTTGAAGGATTCCGGAATACCCGGTTCAGGGATGTTATCACCCTTAATAATTGCTTCATAAGTCTTCACACGACCTACTACATCATCAGACTTAACCGTCAGAATTTCCTGCAGTGTATAAGCAGCACCATAAGCTTCCAGTGCCCATACTTCCATTTCACCGAAACGCTGTCCACCGAACTGTGCTTTACCACCAAGAGGCTGCTGTGTTACTAAGGAGTAAGGACCTGTAGAACGTGCATGGATCTTATCATCTACCAGATGGTGAAGCTTCAGGTAATGCATGTGTCCGATGGTAACAGGTGAATCAAAGTATTCGCCGGTACGACCATCACGAAGTCTTACTTTACCATCTCTGGAAAGCGGAACGCCTTTCCAAAGTGCTCTATGTTCTCTGTTTTCAGAGAGATATTCCATAACTTCCGGTAAGAGTTCTTCTTTGTGTTTCTTTTCGAACTCTTCCCATTCCAAATTCACATAATCATTTGCAAGATCAAGTGTATCCATGATATCACTTTCCTTTGCGCCATCAAATACTGGTGTTGCTACATTGAAGCCTAATGCTCTTGCAGCCAGGGAAAGGTGAATCTCAAGCACCTGACCGATATTCATACGAGAAGGAACGCCCAAAGGATTCAATACGATATCCAAAGGTCTTCCGTTAGGCAGATATGGCATATCTTCAACAGGAAGCACGCGGGAAACGACACCCTTGTTACCGTGACGTCCGGCCATCTTATCACCTACAGAAATCTTTCTCTTCTGTGCGATGTAGATACGAACTGCCTGGTTAACACCGGGGGATAATTCATCTCCGTTTTCTCTTGTGAATACCTTTGCATCCACAACAATACCATATTCACCGTGAGGAACACGCAGGGAAGTATCACGCACTTCTCTTGCCTTCTCACCAAAGATTGCACGAAGCAGTCTTTCTTCTGCTGTCAGCTCTGTTTCTCCTTTCGGAGTTACTTTACCAACCAATATATCACCGGCACGAACTTCCGCACCGATACGGATAATGCCGCGGTCATCCAGATCCTTCAGGGCATCGTCACCTACACCGGGAACATCACGGGTGATTTCTTCCGGTCCCAATTTAGTGTCACGGGCTTCTGCTTCATATTCTTCAATATGAACGGATGTATATACATCCTCCTGTACCAGTCTTTCGCTAAGCAGTACAGCATCCTCGTAGTTATAACCTTCCCATGTCATGAAACCAATCAGAGGGTTCTTACCGAGAGCCAGCTCACCACCGGAAGTGGAAGGACCATCCGCAATAACCTCACCCTGTGCCACATGGTTACCCTTAAATACAATAGGTTTCTGGTTATAGCAGTTGGACTGGTTAGAACGGGCAAATTTTGTTAAATGATACTCTTCCTTCTCACCATCATCGTATGTCATCTTAATTAAATCGGAAGATACATAATCAATGGTACCTGCCTTCTTGGCAACAACACAGACACCGGAGTCTACTGCTGCTTTAGGTTCCATACCGGTACCTACTGCAGGTGCTTCCGTAAACAGAAGCGGCACAGCCTGTCTCTGCATGTTGGAACCCATCAACGCACGGTTCGCATCATCGTTCTGCAGGAACGGAATCAAAGCTGTAGCAACGGAAAATACCATCTTAGGCGATACATCCATGTAATCGAATGCAGTCTTAGGATATTCCTGTGTTTCTTCTCTGTAACGGCCGGATATGCTGTTCTTCTTGAAGTAACCATTCTCATCAAGAGGAGCAGACGCCTGGGCTACATGGTAGTTATCTTCTTCATCAGCTGTCATGTACACAACTTCTTCCGTAACGCGAGGGTTCTCCGGATCACTCTTATCGATTACGCGATAAGGAGCTTCCACAAAGCCGTACTCATTAATTCTCGCATAAGAAGCAAGAGAGTTGATCAGACCGATGTTAGGACCTTCAGGTGTCTCGATAGGACACATTCTTCCGTAGTGTGTATAGTGTACGTCTCGAACTTCGAATCCGGCACGGTCTCTGGATAAACCACCGGGACCTAATGCGGAGAGACGTCTCTTATGTGTCAATTCACCAAGAGGGTTGTTCTGATCCATGAACTGTGATAACTGGGAGGAGCCAAAGAACTCTTTCACTGCAGCCTGCACAGGTTTGATATTGATCAGTCCCTGAGGAGACACTTCACTTTCATCATGAGTCGTCATTCTTTCACGAACAACTCTCTCTAATCTGGATAAACCAATACGATACTGGTTCTGTAACAGTTCACCAACGGCTCTGATACGTCTGTTTCCTAAGTGGTCGATATCATCGTCGTTACCGATTCCATACTCCAAATGCATATTGTAGTTAATGGAAGCAAGAATGTCTTCCTTGGTAATATGCTTGGGAATCAGCTCCTGCACATTCTTACGGATTGCTTCCCCTAATTCTTCAGGGCTGTCCGCATAGTTCTCAAGGATTTCACTGAGTACGGGGAAATACACAAGTTCTGTGATACCAAGTGCCTTTGCATCACAATCCACATATGCATTGATATCAACCATCATGTTAGAAAGAACTTTCACATTTCTTTCTTCTGTCTGGATCATAACATAAGGTACAGCAGCGTTCTGAATCTGGTCAGCCAGTTCACGGGTTACCTTTGTACCTGCTGAAGCCAACAATTCACCTGAATATGGATTTACCACATCTTCAGCCAGAATCTGTTTATTAATTCTGTTCTTGAACATTAACTTCTTATTAAATTTATATCTTCCGACTTTTGCCAAATCATAACGTCTGGGGTCAAAGAACATTGCATTGATGAGGCTTTCTGCACTTTCCGTGCTAAGCGGCTCGCCGGGACGGATTTTTTTGTATAACTCTAACAGACCCTCCTGATAGTTTTCAGAAGTGTCTTTTGCAAATGTAGCTTCCAACTTAGGCTCGTCACCAAACATCTCGCGAATTTCATCGTTTGTTCCGACGCCCAGTGCTCGGATCAGTACAGTAACAGGAACTTTTCTGGTTCTGTCTACACGTACATAGAACACGTCGTTAGAATCCGTCTCATATTCCAACCAGGCTCCACGGTTAGGAATCACAGTGCTGGAGAATAATCTCTTACCAATCTTATCGTGTCCGATTGCATAGTAAATGCCCGGAGAACGAACCAACTGGCTAACGATAACACGCTCTGCACCATTTATAACGAATGTGCCTGTAGCTGTCATAAGTGGCAGATCACCCATAAAGATCTCATGTTCCGTGATCTGATCCTTACTCTTATCAATTAAGCGAACTTTAACTTTCAGAGGTGCAGCATATGTAGCATCTCTTTCCTTACATTTTTCAATAGAATATTTAACGTCTTTCTCGCAAAGCTCAAAATCCACAAATTCCAGACTTAAGCGATCACTAAAGTCAGAAATAGGAGAAATATCGTCAAAAACTTCTTTCAGACCTTCATCCAGGAACCACTGATAAGAGTTCTTCTGCACTTCAATCAGGTTGGGCATTTCCAGAACCTCTCTTTGTCGTGCATAGGTCATACGCATGTTTTTGCCGGTAGCAATAGGACGTATTCTGTTCTTCTCCATTGACAATTCACCCCGTTCTTTATGATTTATCGGTACCAAAAAGCATACCTTTACACAATAGTGCAACATACATTCTACTACAATAGGGGAAACAAAGTCAAGAAATAATTTGGGGATTATGAATCGATTTTTAATTGATTATTGAAAGAAGTGAAATAAGATTATTTGCAAATTCCTGAACCTTAATTCGTAATCACGCCCTTCGGGCTTCAAAAATAACAACACCGGCCGTCACTTAACGGTGACAGCCGGCAAATTGTCAATTCAGCGATACAGTATTATTTTAATGTAACTTTAGCGCCTACTTCTTCAAGCTGTTTCTTGAAGCCTTCTGCTTCTTCCTTAGAAACGCCCTCTTTCAGAACCTTAGGAGCGCCATCTACAGCATCTTTAGCTTCTTTCAAGCCAAGGCCTGTGATTTCACGAACAACTTTGATAACTTTAACTTTTTCAGCGCCTACTTCTGTAAGTTCAACGTCGAATTCTGTCTTTTCTTCAGCTGCTGCTGCTTCACCAGCACCTGCTGCTGCAACTACAACACCTGCTGCTGCGGATACACCAAACTCTTCTTCGCAAGCTTTTACAAGGTCGTTTAATTCTAATACTGTTAACTCTTTAATAGCATCGATAAATTCCTGTGTGGATAATTTTGCCATTTTCATTTTCCTCCATAATTAATAGTTTATTGAACAATTTGTTTCATAGATTATTCTGCTGCAGGAGCTTCTGCTGCAGCGCCACCCTGCTCAGCGATCTGGTTAAGAACACGAGCCATATTTGTAATAGGTGACTGTAAGCTTCCAAGTAATTTGGAAAGCAGTTCTTCCCTGGAAGGGATTGCGGAAATTGCTTTGATTCCGTTAGCATCGTAAACAACGCCATCAACAACACCGCCCTTAATTTCAAGTTTGTCTGTTGTCTTAGCAAATTTACAAAGCACTCTTGCAGGAGCAGTAGCGTCATCTTTACTGATCGCGCATGCACTGGGTCCTTCAAGGTAAGGAGCAAGTCCTTCGAAATCTGTTCCTTTGAACGCAAAATTCATCATTGTGTTCTTGTATACTTTATATACAACGCCAGCTTCACGAAGCTGTTTACGAAGCATTGTATCCTGCTCAACTGTAAGTCCGCGGTAGTCCACAAGAACAACTGACTGAGCGCCGTCAATGTTAGAAGAAATCTCTTCTACGATAGGCTGTTTGAGTTCAACTTTTGCCATTACATTTACCTCCTTATAGATTTTGTGCCGATGGAGTTCATGCATTTATACAGAAGTAAAAAAAATCTTCCTGAAGACAGGAAGATGTACTTTCAACAAAACTCTTCTCTCCTCGGTAGGCGATACGCTTACACCGTTTCCGGTACCTACTGTCTTCGGCATGGTTTTACAACCTCATGTAGAGTAACACATTTGTCATGGTCCGTCAATACCCAAAATAAGTCTTGACGGAATTTTGTCATCCTGAATTGTGTTCCCAGACCTAAGACCCGGGAACACAATTCCGAGAAGAGGGGCTAATAACTCAGGAACCCATCCTCATCTATGATGACCTTGTCAGAAATGGAATTCATAAAATCGATCACCCGCTGTTTCTCTGCTCCTTCCTGCATAGAAGTGCGACAGCCTGATTGTATGCAGGGAATAAACTGCATTCTCTTAATCCCACTATCATCCAGGGTCAACGAAAACAGGCATGTATCAAGTGTCTTGGAATTGAACCAGAAATTGCCCAGACTATAAATTACAGGCACTCCGTTAACCAAATCAATCTTCTGCAGGCAATGAGGATGATCACCGATAACAATGTCTGCACCGGCTTCCACGATTTCAGGTGCCTGTTGATCCTGGGCCCAATCGGTTTCCGTCTGGCTTTCCGTTCCCCAATGGATGTAGACGATGACAAAGTCGCTGTTTGCTTTTGCCATACGCACCTGCTCCAGCAATTCCTGATTATTCCAGCAGCGGAACACTCCCGGATTATCATCTGTTGCACCAATTGTATTGGGGGCATCACCCTTTTCTATCTGGGTTGCGGAAACAATAGCGATTTTCATATCATTGGCAATATAGTAAACTGTCCTCTGTGCTTCCTCTTTATTTCTGCCTGCCCCTACATAGAGCACATTTTCCGCTTCCAAAGTCTGCAGCGTATCTAAAAAGGCATCTTTGCCATAATCATAGGCATGGTTGTTAGCAAGAGAAACAATGTCCACTCCCATTTCCTTCAGAAACCGAACCGATTCCGTAGGTGCCCGAAAGGTAAATGCTTTATCTTCTAATGGTTGCCCTCGGTCAGAATAAGGGAACTCATTATTGACCATCATCACATCTGCGTCACGCATCACCTGTAAAACATTTTCCGAGATGCAAGCAGAAAGCCGGTAGTCGTTCTGACGCAAAGCATTCATCACGCTGTACCCGGGATCAAACAAAATATCCCCCGCAAACGTAAACGTGATTTCAGAGTCAGAGGCAGTTTCTAATGCAAAAATATGATTTTCCTCCATATACGCCGGATTTGCTAATTCCGCCCCGTATCTTCCCACCGGAGTGACTCCCTTCGGATGGTCATTTTCTGTGCCTTGCGTTGTACCACTCTGATTCTTCTTATGATAAGGATCTTCTTCTGAAATTTCTTCAGCAAGGGAATTCATGGACGTCGTCTGCCGTACATCCCCGGTCTCATCTGAAGCGGTTTGTTGATTCTCATCATGTTGTTCTAACCCGGGCAGTTTTCCCTGTTGATAGAGACCCACAAATATTACAACAAAGCCAAGCAGCATTACAACGGACAAAGAAATAAAAAAGGGCAGGAGAATTGTTTTCATATTGGATTTACTTCTATGCTGCATATTCCTTCTCCTTTCTCATTGCTATCGGCGGATATGCCAAATCAGTTATGCGCGCCAATCACCGGCAGAGCCTTTTGCACGATTCTGTATTATTACACACTATATATATGATATTACTATAATACATAATAACATAACAACATAACGTGAAGAAAGGCTATGGTTTCCCATAGCCTTTTGTCGCACGTACATGTCTAAATATCAGAGCACTCCTGTGCCGCGCATTTTTAGTATTTTGCTGTATTAATCTTTACACCGGGTCCCATTGTTGTGGAAAGTGTAACGCTCTTTAAATACTGACCTTTCAAAGCAGAAGGTTTTGCTTTCAAGATAGCTTCGATCAATGCATTGTAGTTGTCTTTCAACTGTTCTTCAGAGAAAGAAGCTTTTCCGATAGGACAGTGAATGATGTTGGATTTGTCAAGTCTGTACTCAATTTTACCAGCCTTGATATCGTTGATAGCTTTTGTTACATCCATTGTAACTGTACCAGCCTTAGGGTTTGGCATTAAGCCTTTAGGACCAAGTACTTTACCAAGACGACCAACAACACCCATCATATCAGGTGTAGCTAC
>CALZKI010000077.1 GCA_945787995.1 uncultured Lachnospiraceae bacterium
ATTTCTGAATTCAAATCATAAAAATACAAGGCATAACCTCCCTGAAGACAGCAATTATCGCCGCTTTCGGATGGCTCAGACAAAAAAGCAAAGAGATTTATCCATGTAACATTTTATGGTAAAAATTTATTTTTGTTTTAAAGCGTGTAAATTTTGATACAGTTTTATAAAAACGGGGATTCTTTTGACATTGTTCAATGCTATTCCATATTTTATTATATATTCAACTTAATTTTTAAATTAAAGCGGAGGAAAAAATATGACGAATGACAAAGCTGGAAAAAAAACTGAGTATATCGGTTTTAAAGACTGTTTCGCCACAACTACGCTTTCATTCACCAATGCCATTACTGGTGTAATGATGTCATCCATGCTTATGGTGTACATGACCGAGTATTCAGGTATCAGTTACGCATCTATTCTTGCGACTGTCCTTCTCATGGCAGCGCGAATTATCGATGCGGTTGACGATCCTATTCAGGGCTTCATTATTGACAGCTCAAAGCGAACAAAGATTGGCAAATACAAACCTTTTTTTCTCATCAGTATTATCATGGAATCCATCGGTGCAATCGCACTTTTTGCCATTCCAAATGCGATTATCGGAACACCTGCAGTCCTCATCGGATGGGTGATCCTCTTTTATCTCATCTATGACATTGGAAGTTCTTTCTATAAGGATATCCTGCTTTACAGAACCATGTCTGCCGATGAAAACCAGCGAACGAAACTGGCAATTGGTCCCCGGCTGATGTCTTTCTTCACCGGCATAGTTGCCAATATCGTATTTACCGTAGCTGTCATTGCGCTGAATGCAGGCGGTATGAGCTATCATGATGCTGCCGGCCGGGTAATTTTTCTCCTTGTCATAAGTACCTCCGTCATATCTTTGATCGGATGGTTTATGGTTAAGGAAAAACACTATGTGGAACAGAATTCTGCCGAAAAACTGAAGATAAAAGACTTCTTTGATCTGTTCCGTGAAAACAAAGCGATGGTAATTTTTGCATTAAAGGGTCTCTTTGCCGGCTTTATCTGGTCACTGATTTTCGCAACTCCTACCTATTATATCAAGTGGGGATTCTGCGCAGATCTGACTACCGGTATTGCAGATATGGATCTCTTTGCAGTGTACAGCGGTATTTCCTCTGTTATCACAGTCGTACCTATGGTTCTTGGTGCCCTCCTCGGCAGACCTCTGATGAAGCTGTTTAAGGATCCGGTCAAAATGACCTGTACTCTCCTGACCATTCAGTCAATCGGCGGTTGTATTCTGTTTATCGCACAGATTACCGGGTTGCTGCAGCGTGCTCCCTGGATGTTCTTCCTGACAATGTTTATCATGGCGACCGGTGTCGGTACGGACTTTGTACCACAGACGTTTGTGCAGATGGAGGTTGTCGACTATGGAATTTATAAAACCGGCAAAGATCGTTCTGCCCTTACAACCGTTACAGATGGATTCATTACGAAAATGCAGACCGCTTTCTCGACAGCCATTGTTGGAATCGTTCTCACCAGCATCGGTTATGTAGTAGAAGAAGGAAACCGCTTCGCCGGTGATGTTTCCCGGATTCCAACCATGTTAAACTGGTTTATTGTCATCATGGGTCTGATACCTGCAATACTGGGTGTAATATCGGTCTTAATCTACAGAAAGTATCCTATAACCAATCAGATCCGGCAGGAAATGAAAACCTTTTTTGAAAGAAACGGAAAATAACTCCTTTTCTAATGATTTATTTTCCGGTATTCAGACGGGGTAAGCTGATATTCCTCCTGAAATATCTTGTAAAACTGCGTTCGATTTTCATATCCCAGGGAAGCTGCTATTTTACTGACGGATAAATCTGTACTTCTTAATAGCCTGGCAGCTTCCTGCAGCTGCACTTTCTGACAGTATTTTTTGAAAGTGTAACCGGTATGTGCCCTGATGATCTGTGAAATATACTCACAGGAGTAATTCAGTTTTTTAGCCAGTTCTGTTCTTCGGATAACGCCGTGGTTTTCTTCAATGATCCGCTTGGCATTTTCCAGAGTAACCAGTTCCCGGCCGTAACCCATTGATACATAGGTTGCTTTGTATTGTTCCGGATTTTCCAATACAGCAAAGAGACGAAGAAGCGAGGAGTAGATATCAAACTGATAACCAATCCTCTTCTGGGTATAAGCCTGTATGATTTCCCCCGCAATGGTCGGAATCTGATCTTCTCCAAGCAGCTGAAAATCCACATAATCCCGTTTACTTCCAGTCCTCTCAGACAGATTCTCGGTGAAGAAACGGTTAAGAATGCTTCTGTATTGAAAAGGCTGTGCCAGTTGTTTCGGCCATTGGACAATCAGGGAAGGATCAATACTGATATACAGAATGTCCGCATCTGCCATTTCCGTTTCACGGTGCATGGTATTGTGGTTCATCAAACACAAATTTCCTGCGGAATAGGTAACTTCTTCCTCTTCAATCATTACAGTCGCTTTTCCGCGCATTATATACATTAATTCAAAAAAATTATGCTTATGTAGATACGTTTCCGTAAAAACAGCACTTTCTGCCGGGGTGTGAATGCAGAAAGAGTTCTGATCCATGTAATTGAAGAAAAGATACTCCTCCCGAGTATGGACACTGACTGCCACCGAAAGTTTGGTAAAATAGTCCCGGTCTACCGTTCGATTACTTAGAAAATTGACGATAAAAGATCCGTCTCTATGCCTGATTTCTTCTGTATTATTAAAATACAGATGCATAATATTTTCCACGTAAATCACCCCCATTTACCATAGTATACCACATAAGCAAAAAAATTATAGGAGAAAATTTTCAATGAAACGTCAATGCTTTAATCCTTATCTGCCTGCATGGGAATATATCCCAGATGCAGAACCCCGGCTGTTCAATGGTCGTGTATATATCTACGGAAGTCATGACCAATTTGGAAGCAGCGAATATTGTGTCAATGATTATGTCTCATGGTCCGCTCCGGAGGACGATCTGTCCGACTGGCGTTACGAGGGAATTATTTTTCGGAAAGATCAAACGCCATGGAACACAAAAAATCTTCCATACTACGCACCGGATGTAGTTCAGGGAACAGATGGACGATATTATCTTTTTTATTCCGTTCAGAATTCTTCCATCGCTTCTGTTGCTGTCTGTGATACACCTGCTGGAAAATTTGAATATCTGGGAGATGTTCATTTTCCAGATGGACGAGTATACGGTTCAAAGCCTGAGGATTGGTTTCTTTTTGACCCGGCTGTACTGGTGGATGATGACGGCAGAGTTTATCTTTACGTTGGAAGCGGACAGCCATCCAATGGCAAGTTCGGGCACAAGATTCAGGGTCTGTTTGTAATAGAGTTAGACTCCGACATGCTGACAATTATCGGAGAACCAACGATTCTTCTGCCTGCAGACTTCAATCCAAAGAAACCAAATTATTGGGAAGGTCCTTCCATCCGACATATCGGGCAGTGGTACTACCTCGTCTATCCCGCAACAGACATGACCGGTCTGAACTATGCCATGAGCCTTTTCCCAGACAAGGGCTTTATTCATAAAGGTTCCATCCATTCTTCCAGTGATATCGGTCTGAATGGCCGAAAACTGATGAACGCCGCTTATCCTATGGGCAACAGTCATGGAGGAATGGTGTGCATAAAAGGTCAATGGTACATCTTCGATCATCGAAGAACAGGTAAAACAACAAACCGCCAGCCTGTAGCAGAACGAATTGAGATCAAAAAAGACGGAAGTATTTCCATGGTAGAATCTACCAGTTGCGGTCTGAATGATGGTGCACTCCACGGTATTGGAACTTATCCGGCTTATATTGCCTGCTGTCTGAAAGGAAAAAGTGTTTTCGGTCTGCACAATCCTATGAGCGGACCATTTATCACTCAGGATGGGCCTGATTACGAACCCAATGAAAGAACGGATGGTATTGTAAACGTGGATACCGAAACAGATGCTCCAGAAGCAAAAATCTGTGGCATCAAAAATGGCTGTATTGTTGGTTATAAATATTTCGATCTGACCAAAACAAAACATATTTCCATTACCACCCACGGCGGCAATGGTATGATAGAGATTCTCGGCAGGGAAGATGGCCGGAGCATCGCCAAAATCCGGCTCACTCCGGGGCATCATGGTGGAGACACTGCTTTGAATCCTGCCGCACTTGCAGAAGAGTCCGGATATCCGGTAAGCAGATGTCCACTCTACCTGCGCTACAAGGGAAAAGGCAGTATAGAGCTGCTGCAGTTTACATTATTCTAAAAGAAAGCAGAGGTAAAAAAAATGAATTGGACAACCATATGGAGTCAGTCCGCAGCACCTTCTTTTGCAAAGGGCATGCTGCAGGGCAAAAAGAAAACGGTTATTTTCAAAGTAACTTCCCAGATATCCGGCGGGACAATAAGAATGCGTTTTTCCAACATTTACGGAAAACACTCCTATGATATCGGTGCTGTAACTATCTGGTGCAAGAACAGAAAATACGATATTACGACAGAAGGGAAGACCAGCTTTTCCATAAAGAAAGGAGGATATACCTATTCCGACCCGGTTTCGATTCCGATTTCCGCCGGTGAGGAGCTGGAAATCCGGATTTACTATATATCCAAAGTTCAGGACAGTAACATGACACTGGCGGAGGCAGTTGCCTATCCCGGCAACCATACCATGGATAAAGTGCTCCCAGAAATACAGAAGGAATCTTATAAAGTACAATATAACCTCTACGATGCTGTGGTTTCTCTTGACCGGATTGAAGTGCAGTCAGAGGAATCCTCTAAGGTGATCGTTGCCTTTGGTGACAGCATTACTGCTATGAACAGATGGGTAAAACCCCTGCGCGAACGGCTTTTTAAAACCTATGGTGGAAAATATTCTCTGATGAACGCAGGAATCAGCGGAAACTGTCTGCTTTATGAGATTCCAGGATTCATGGGCAGTTCTTATGGCGAAATGGGTACTGCCAGATTTGAGCGGGACGTTTTGAGTTTTACTAATCTCCACACAGTGATCTTTGCACTGGGTGTAAATGATATTTCCTATTACACGAAGAAAACAGAATCAGTGATCTCTTTTGATAAATATGTAACCGCTGTAACAACTATCGCAAAACAGCTTCACAGCCGGGGAGTCCGCATTGTCGCCCAGACACTGACGCCACGAACAGGCTATGTAAAAAAAGGATACACTCAGGAAATGGAGGCTCTGCGTGTTCAAATCAACGAATGGATTCGTACCTGCGAACTCTTTGACTTTGTATTTGATGCTGATAAACTGCTTCGGGATGAAAATAACCCGTCTTATGTGAAAGAATCCTTCCATCAGGGTGACCATCTGCATCCAAATGCAGAAGGTGGTGAAAGGATGGCTCAGGCTTACGATCTTGCTGCTCTTACCGGGGAGGAAATATAATGGGGAAAAAATATTTTACCTTAAGTTTTGATGATGGCCTTGAACAGGACAAAAAAGTACTGGCACTCATGAAAAAATACGGTTTAAAAGGAACCTTTAATCTTAATTCCGGAATGTTCGGACTGCAGGGAGAAGTGAAGGGCATTGGTACCTTCTCCTTCCAGGACTGTGAAGCAGGTGTCCGGCATCGCTGGCCGTTTTCCTATGTTCCACATAATCGCATTCCCAAGGATGAAATTTGCGAAGTGTACGCAGGTATGGAAATTGCAACCCATGGTTTTCTGCATGAAGCTTTGGGAAAGGTCAGTGAATCCGAAATGCGTAGTTCTGTAAGAAAAGATAAAGAAAATCTGGAACAGATTGCCGGAACTACAATTGTTGGTCATGCGTACGCGTCTGGCTCCACATCCTCTGCAGCAGAACATTATCTGAAGGAACAGGGGTACCTGTATGCCAGGGCAGTTTTTCCTTCCGGAAACTTTGAATTTCCGGAGAATCCTCTGAATTTCCGCCCTTCGTCCTCTGTAATTATGAAAAATAGCATGAAGCTGGTAAAAGATTTTATTGCAGCAGAGCCGACTGACCGGGATTTGCTTTTGTTTTTCTGGGGACATGCATATGAAATGGATTACGGAAAAGGAGCCGCAAGCTGGGACAGCTTGGAACGGTTGTTTGCAACTATTTCCGGTCACGACGATATTGTGTATTGCACGAACAGGGAAGCATTTTTACATATCTGATAAAACAGAAAAGAAAAAGAGGAAAACTTATTATGGAGGTAATCTATGAAAAAAATAAATTTTAATCTGGACTGGCAGTTTAAGCGGGCAGGATCCTCAGAAAAGCCACAGACTGTCAATCTGCCCCATGATGCCATGCTGTATGAAAAACGTGATCGAAAAGCACCTACTGCGGGAGCCTGCGGTTATTTCCCCGGCGGTGCATACGAATATACCAAATCATTCTTTATTCCAGAGGAGGAACAGAAAAAAGCATACATTCTTGAATTCGAAGGAGTATACAAAAACGCAAAAATCTATGTTGGCGATGTGCTGGCAGCAGAGCGTCCCTACGGCTATACCAATTTTTTTGTTTCCCTGAATGAGTATCTGCAGTTTGGGAGTGTGAACGAAATCAAAGTACTTGCAGATAATTCTGCAGTGCCTAATTCCCGTTGGTATTCTGGAAGCGGTATTTACCGGGACGTAAATCTGTATACCGGTGATATCTGTCACATCCAGCCTGACGGGCTTGCAATCACAACTGCAAAAAATGAAGATGTCACAGTCAAAGCGACGGTCAGCGGTGGCGATCAGCTGAGAGTCATTCTATATGACGGAGATTCAGCAGTGACAGAGGCTGCCGGAAAAATTATAAATGGAGAAGCCGTCGTACATCTTCATATTTCACAGCCACGTCTCTGGGATGCGGAACATCCGGAACTTTACCGTTGCTCTGCTATTCTGTTAAAAGATGGAATGGAAGTCGACAGGGCTGAAGACTGGTTCGGTTTCCGAACGCTGAAATGGAACCGAACGGGACTCTATGTGAACAATAAGGAAACTCTTCTTCGCGGTGCCTGTATCCATCATGACAACGGTGTACTGGGTGCCTGTTCTTTTGAAGATGCCGAAGAACGCCGAGTCCGCCTTTTAAAGGAAGCTGGCTTCAATTCCATTCGCTGTGCCCACAATCCGGCATCTAAAGCTCTGTTAAATGCCTGTGACCGGCTGGGCATGTATGTGATGGATGAGTTCTGCGATAACTGGCTGGTTCATAAGAATCCATACGATTATGCAGACCAGGAATTCCGGCAGTGGTGGGAGCAGGATCTGACTGCCATGGTCATAAAAAATCATAACCATCCAAGTGTGATCATGAACTCTATCGGCAACGAAATTTCTGAACTGGCCATTCCTGAAGGACAGGAGATCTGCAGAAAAATGGCTGTGCTGGCCAGAACTCTGGATCCTGACAAAGCTGTAACGCTTGGAGTCAATATGATGCTCTGTAGTATGACTGCAAAGGGCGGTGGAATCTATGGCAGCAAAAAAGACGGTAAGGAAAACACAAACGGCAGTCAAACCATGGATAATCTGCCAACTTCTGCTTTCTTTAATCTTCTGATGAATAAAATGGGAGGCATCATTGAAAAAGCTGCTGCAAAGCCTGCCGCTGACAAAGCAACCGAAGTGGCTATTTCTTATCTGGATATTGGCGGCTATAATTATGCTGCGTCCCGTTACGGAATAGACGGCGAGCTCCATCCGGATCGCGTGATTGTCGGTTCTGAAACGCTTCCGAAGAATCTTTACAAGAACTGGCAGCTGGTTCTGAAATATCCTTATGTTATCGGGGATTTTATGTGGACAGGATGGGATTATCTGGGAGAAGCCGGAATCGGTACCGTCCGTTACAAAAGCTTCAGCAAAGCCGGTGAAGATGCACCCATTATTTCCGGTGGCTGCGGAGTAATCGACATTTGCGGCAAACTGCGTCCGGAAACACACTGGAACCGTCTGATCTGGAACCTGACAGATACTCCCGGGATTGGTGTTGAACCTCTGACACATGCGGGAGAAACCGGTTCCATATCCATGTGGAGAGATACCGACGCAGTATCAAGCTGGTCCTGGAAAGGGTACGAAAACAAAAAGACAAAAGTGATTGTTTATGCAGGCGGAGCAATGGCTGAACTGATCGTAAACGGGAAATCCTACGGAAAGAAAAAAACAAACGAATGTAAAGCGATTTATCCAAAGGTAGTTTACACACCGGGAACAATCACAGCCATCAGCTATGACAGTAACGGCAGGGAAATTTCCCGAACATCTTTAACAACTGCCGAAGGCAAAACAAAGCTGTTATTAGTCCCGGAAAAACAGATTCTTCATCCAAATGGTCAGGATCTATGCTATCTGAACATTCATCTGGTTGGAGAGAATGGTGCAGTAAAATCTACTGAGGATGTTCCAGTCACTGTAACAGTTACCGGTGCAGGCCGTCTGCAGGCGCTGGGTTCTGCGAAACCAAATATGGGCGAATGCTTCTTTTCCGATACGCATACCACTTATTATGGAAATGCATTGGCTGTCATCCGCGTTGGGACAACCTCCGGCAAAATCCAGGTCAAAGTAAGCGCTCCTGGTCTGGAAAATCAGTTTGTCGAACTGGATGTTCTGTCATAATATAAGGAAACTTTTGGCAGATCAGATTTCCAATATCTGTCTCAGAAAACTTTACGGGGAGGAAT